>DATHOL010000477.1:0-3145 GCA_035484895.1 Bacteroidia bacterium
ATCTGCGCGGCTTAAAACACACGGACTTCAGCGATGGACCTATGGAAAAATAGAAGCACGTATTAAATTGCCTTTCCAGCAGGGGCTATGGCCCGCTTTTTGGCTGATTGGCGATACTATTGACTATATAGGTTTTCCTTATTGCGGAGAAGTTGACATCATGGAATTTATAGATAAAGACCCTACCCTGCATGGCACTATGCATTGGCAAAGTAAGGATGGGCTGGCAAGTTATGGAGGGACCATAGCGCTAAAAAAACCGAACGCGTATCATATTTATTCCATAGAATGGGATACTGCATCTATCAAATGGTTTTTAGATGGGAAAGAATATTGGGAAGGTTCCATTGTCCATAATGTTAATCAGACGGATGCTTTTCACAGGCCTTTTTATATTTTGCTCAACCTGGCTGTAGGTGGCGGCTGGCCCGGTGAACCTGACAAATCAACACATTTTCCGGCCATGATGTATGTAGATTATGTCCGGGTTTATGAACGGGCATCAAACAAATAAATTCCGGCTCTAATCTTTAAATACCTGATTTACCAGGAGAGTGTATCAATCTGAAATTTTTATTTTTGTGCATTGATTTACCCGAAAAATAAACAACTAAAAAAATAAACTTCATGTCAGCACTTCAGGAATTTAAAAAATTTGCGTTGCAAGGCAATGTAATGGACCTTGCCGTAGGTATAGTAATTGGCGCAGCATTCAGTAGTATTGTGAAGTCACTTGTTGACGACATTATAACCCCTGCCGTATTAACCCCGGCCTTGAAAGCCGCCAAACTAAGTGACTTAACTCAACTTGTAATTCCGGGTACGGCAATCAAATACGGCAATTTTATTTCCAGTATTTTATCTTTTATTATAGTTTCATTTGCTTTGTTTATTGTAATTAAACTGATTAACAGAGCAAAGAAAAAGCAAGAAGAACCTGCCCCACCCCCACCTCCGGCAATTTCAACTACCGATGCTTTGCTTATGGAGATTAGGGATTCATTGAAAAAATAAAAGCCGGCTTTTATAGCCGGCTTTAGTAAAAAAGAATTTTATATGGTCAGGCTTGCTGATTCATGTGCTTTAAGTTCAGCGCGTACATTACGACAAAACCAATGCCGATAATGCTGTCGAATATTGTACTGAGAATAGCTATAAATCCACTTGTAAAACATAGGGGAAGCGCCATGAAAATGAGTATTCCGGTGACATATAAGTAAAAGCCGGGTTTTTTTAGTTTCAACATCATAATGGCGCCGAAAAGAGTTAATAAGCAGGATACTAATTTGCCCAATGACGCTTCTCTTAATTTGGCAGGAGTCGAGTTTTCAGCCGCTGATTGAAACATGCTTTTCAAAAAACTTGGAGTATGTTGAGTTTCCATTTGTTCACGGTATTCGCTATTAATATGAGAAACCAGATCAGCCGTTGCAAAAGTAAACAAGGAACCAAGTATGCCACATCCGCTGCCAACAAATGTAAGGATACAGATAACGAGCAGAAAAGTGTTCTTTTTTGGGGAGCTTGGTGGTGTCGTTACGTTCAGAATTTCAGGAGTGATATTTTCCATGTGTGTTTATTTTATATTACAAATATATAAATATTAACCATATGCCAATACTGAAATACAAAACACAAAAGCCCTGCAAAATTGCAGGGCTTTTAAGAATCAGGGGAGTAATAATTTAGCCTTTGATAAACTGATTTTACTTGCTGTCATATTCATCGTAAACCAGTGAAAATACCTGGTCGTGCGTGCCGTCATATAAAAATACTTTATCAATATCGCCTACATCAAACTTTGTACTGAAGCAAAGGGTTTGGTCATGTGAACCATCTTTGTAAATGGTAAATGAGCATGTCTTTTCGCCCTCTGAAGCGGCTGTAAGATAGTTGCAAAACAAGGTGCCGTTTTTCAGAAGAATAAATATTTTGCTGCGGTCATTCCATCTTAATGTTTCCGAACCGCTGTTTACCACACGCAGTGTAAGGCTTGAGTAAGGATCAATACCATCGGGCTCGTGATAGGCATACGTACCCGGATAAACTCCCAGCGTATAGTCAACCGTTTTACTGTCGTTGGAAATAACTTCTAAATAAACCTTGGTTTTGCTTTGAGCAAATACTCCAAAGCCGGTTGCCAATACGAACATTAAAATTGCAAGTGTTTTTTTCATTTCAAAATTAATTTATGCATGCCGGAATGCGGCATAGGGGTTATTAACTAAGTTCCAACTATCAAGCACGAATAACTTGGTATTTATAAGTGCAAAACTATGTACTGCCTGCATGCTGTGCAATCACATTAAAGTAGTAGCCGGGAGTATTTTCCCGGCTGCAAAGCTTTTTCGCCTAATTGATGCGGGTAATTATAGCGCTTCTTTTAGCCTCTCTTTTCAGTTTATGTTTTGATTTTTTAGGCTCTTCCCCCAGTTCACCAACGCAGTCAATATATTTAGGTTTAGCCACTCTCCAGTCTCCCGTACAGGCATCCACAATAATTCCAATAGGGCCCGTTAAAAATATATCAAAGAAGAGCCATTTTCCACCAAACTTGCTTTTTAAAGCCACGTCCGTTTTCTTGCCATTTCTTTCAATGGTAATGATGTGCTTTCCTTTTATTGCCTTCAGGCGAATGCCCGCACCGTAATAGTCAATTCCACCGTCACCTAATCCTTTGTGGCCAAAATATGTTTTTTTTATTTCCAATGGCACACCGTTTTCCGACACCGTCATATCGGCCGAATACCGGTAAAGCACAACAGGGCTCATCCCTCCGAAAATGGTTGCGCATCCGTTCAGCATAATTGAACATATACCCAGTAGAACTAACTGCTTTGCAGGTTTAAAAAATCGGAAATTTATCATCACTTTTGTCTTAATAAAATAATTAATATTGATTAATTATTTATAATTATAAATTTTATTGAATTAAAAACAAAAGTATAGTGCAGCTATTTGAATTGCAATAGCATTAAAGTGGTACTCTATATAAAAACCTTACCTGGCGCTGGATTGCAGCCCCCGAAACGCTGGAAACGCCCTTAAGCTACTACTTTAATGTGATTTGAGTGAGCTTAATGTTCCCTTAATTTTGGAAAAAATTAAAATTGAAACACCATGTTTAAATTCATCAAATTTATTA
>DATHOL010000478.1:0-4649 GCA_035484895.1 Bacteroidia bacterium
CTAAGATTTCTACGGTTCTGGAGTCAGCAACTATATTTAGGATTTTAAAGCAAATTTCTTATTATACTCGATGTAAAACAGGAAATACAGGGCCTCTCTCTCAGAATGAAATTAATAAAGCATTTGAGATTATAGTTGGCACCCCTCCAGTTGATGACTCAGCGATTATGCTACAAAGATTACCGGCTCTAGGAAGGATGACTTCTGAAAATAATGACAGGCAATTTATTGATTATTATATTTTAGATGGGTTACGGGCAGATAACCTAATCGATATTGTTTATCAAAATAAAAGTGAGGAACTAGAAGAAATGTGGCTAAACCCACTTCAAAAAACTGGGATTGAAATAGTTACAAAAAAAATGCTAAATGATAACTCTGCGAATATATTTATCGGTTATTTAAAAAGAGCTAATGACTATTTAAACAAAGTATTAGTAGGTGATATTTTAGCCTCATTAGTTTATTATGCAACTAAAAACAGGCTTAATCTCAATGGCCTTAAGCTTGAATTATCAAGAATTTCCGCGTTGAATTTATCTACTAGCCTGATTGAAAACTTCATACTTAAAGATTGTGATATTGAAGAATTAGACATTTCAAATGTTAGTCCAAACAATATACTATTTATTGATTGTAATATAAAGATCCTGTACGGTATGGCTTACAATCCTTTTCTACCCCCATTTATGAAATCATGTAAAGTAGATACCTTTGAACCTAATTCAATGAATTCTACTAATCGGTTATTTAATCTGAAACCTTCTCATATGATACTAATATCTTTGATTAAAAAAATTTTCTTTTTAGATTCAAAGGGAAGAGAAGAAAGTGAACTTATTTATGGATTTGGAAGAGGAGAAGATAGAAAGATGGCTAGCGCAATTTTAAAAATTATGGTACGCGATAAAATTGTACAAAAATCCAAGGACAATATTATAACCCCTAAGACTTTTATGAAAGCAAGAATGGTAAATATTATTCAGAAATTTGATAAATCTAATGAACGCCTTTGGGCAGAGGTCGGAAATTTAATGAATGGAATCCATTAATAACTTATTTAAATTTATTTCCCCTCACTCAAATACGCCACAATCCCGCCTTGCAGGTTATAGAGATTAGTATAGCCCATCTTTTGTTCGAGGGCTTGTATAACGGAAGCCGAACGCATACCGGCTTTGCAGTGCACCACTACTTTCTTATCTTTTGAAATCTCATCAGCCCGTTGTAAAGCGCTTCCCATGGGTATATTAAGTCCTCCAATAGATACTTCTTCCACTTCCCAGGGTTCACGTACATCTATAAGTTGGAAATCCTCATGGGAATCCATCATTTGTTTTAACTCAGCAGGAGATACTGTTTTCATGTAAATTATAAATTTGAAATTACAAATTAGAAGTTATTGCAACTGTGGTGTTATATAATTTCTAATTCCTAATTTTTAATTTCTAATTATTAATTGCTTCGGCACCGGCAACAATTTCCAGAATTTCCTTGGTAATTGCAGCCTGACGCGCTTTATTGTACGATAATTTGAGGCTCTTAATCATTTCGGAAGCGTTATCGGTTGCTTTATGCATGGCAGTCATACGGGCACCGTGCTCGGCCGCATAGGAGTCAAGCATAGAACGGTAAAACCTAACTTTCAAAGCATACGGAATCAAATCCTGAATGATTTGCTCCTGGTCAGGTTCAAAAATATAATCAGGCACTATTTTTCCTTTCTTATCCTCTTTTTTTGCATTATTAGTAGCCGAGCTAATATCAAAAGGGAGGAATTGGTCAATTCTTAAAATTTGAGTAGCGGCATTTTTAAAGCTATTATATACCACTTCTACCCTATCTACCTTCCCTTCTGAATAGAGTTTTAATATTTCTCCGGCAAATTCAGCAACGCTGGTATAATTCAAGCCATCCCAAAGTTCATTGCGGCTTTCCCATACTTTAGCATTGGCCTTTTTAAAAAAATCGGAGCCCTTTTTTCCAACACACGCAAAACTCACATTTCCTTTAGCAGCCTGTTCAGGGTATTTATCCTTGATTAACTGGTTAACAGCTTTAATTACGTTTGCATTAAAACCACCGCATAACCCACGGTTAGAGGTAATAACAGCAATCAAAACCTTTTCAGCAGGGCGAGTTGTAGCAAATACGCCTGCTTCGGAACCAGCAGAAAGAATAAGGTTATCTAATATCTCTTTCAGCTTAGCCTCGAAAGGACGCATTTGAATAATGGCATCCTGGGCCCTGCGCAACTTGGCTGCCGACACCATTTTCATGGCGCTGGTAATCTGTTGGGTAGAAATTACAGATGCTATTCGTATACGTACCTCTTTTAAGTTTGGCATGACTTCTTACTTCTTATATTTTTTAGACAAGTCTATTGCAATTTTTTCCAATGTAGCAACCACATCATCAGGAAGTTTACCCGCTTTCAATTCAGATAATACATTCTTATGCTGAGCTTCTAATATTCCTAAATATTCAGCTTCAAATTCCTTTACTTTATCGAGCGGAACATCTCTCAACAAACCTTTGGTTCCGCAATAGATAATGGCAACTTGCTTTTCAACGGTCATTGGAGAATATTGGGCTTGTTTCAGGATTTCCACGTTACGGGAACCCTTTTCCAATACATATTTGGTAGCTGCATCCAAATCAGAACCGAACTTGGAAAACGCTTCCAACTCACGGTATTGAGCTTGATCCAGTTTTAATGTACCTGCCACTTTTTTCATGGACTTAATCTGAGCATTACCACCCACACGCGATACCGAAATACCTACGTTAATAGCAGGGCGTACACCAGCGTTAAAGAGGTTGCTTTCCAAAAATATCTGTCCGTCGGTAATAGAGATTACGTTGGTAGGGATATAGGCTGATACGTCACCTGCTTGTGTTTCAATAATTGGCAATGCTGTTAATGAACCTCCGCCTTTTACCAAGTGCTTGATGCTTGGAGGAAGGTCATTCATTTGGCTGGCAACAGTCTGGTCTGCATTGATTTTAGCGGCACGTTCCAACAAACGGGAGTGTAAATAGAACACGTCACCCGGGTAAGCCTCACGACCCGGAGGGCGGCGGAGAAGCAGGGATACTTCACGGTAAGCTACCGCTTGTTTTGATAAATCATCATAGATGATCAGAGCGGCACGGCCTGTATCGCGGAAGAACTCGCCCATAGCAGCACCCGATAGCGGAGCAAAGAACTGCATAGGAGCAGGATCTGCAGCACTGGCGCAAACAATGATGGTATATGGCAAAGCACCGTTTTCATCTAAGGTACGTAATACGTTTGCTACGGTAGAACTCTTCTGACCGATAGCTACATAAATACAATAAACGGGCTGTCCTTTTTCGTAAAATTCTTTCTGATTGATAATGGTGTCGATAGCGATAGCTGTTTTACCTGTCTGGCGGTCACCGATAATCAATTCCCGTTGTCCGCGTCCGATTGGAATCATCGCATCAATAGGCTTAATACCTGTTTGCAACGGTTCGGTTACCGGTTGACGGTAGATAACCCCGGGAGCTTTACGTTCCATAGGCATATCATACAATTCGCCTGTAATTGGGCCTTTTCCGTCAATAGGATTACCCATGGCATCCAACACACGGCCTAATAAACCTTCTCCGGCTTTGATAGAGGCAATTTTTCCGGTACGCTTAACGGTTGCACCTTCTTTAATGTCTCCGGATGGGCCAAGTAATACAAGACCTACGTTATCTTCTTCCAGGTTAAGGGCAATACCTCTTAATCCGTTATCGAACTCAACAAGCTCTCCCGCCTGAACACTGTCCAATCCAAAAACACGGGCAATACCGTCACCAATCTGAAGTACTGTTCCAACTTCTTCCAATTCCTTTTCGGTCTTGAATCCTGATAACTGTTCGCGTAATATTGCAGAAACTTCTGCCGGTTTTATTTCAGCCATGACTATTTGATAATTAATTTAATATATGCGTTTGATTAAAGTTCTTATTTAATTGTTTCAGTTGTTTTAGCACACTCATATCCGCCTGGCGGTTTCCAACTGTCAATACAAATCCGCCAATAATTTTAGGGTCGGTTTTTTCTACGAGTTCGATGGTAGCTTTCAAATGGTTGGTAAGTATGGATACCATCTTTTTCCGGGTAGGCTCGTCTAATTTGGTAGCCGAAGTAATTACCACAGTGCTAACATTATGAATCGTCTTGTATTGGTCAACAAATTCTTCAGCAATCTTTTCTAAGTAAGATTCCCTCTTGTTCTTTGCGAGAAGTACTAAAAACTTGTCGGTTATTTCGCTGATTTCGCCTTTTAATACGGATTTGAAGGTAGATATCTTTTTATCGGTCTTTATCAAGGGGCTTTCCAGCAACAAGCGGAAATCATTTAGTTTGCATAAACCCAGCAATTTACGCATATCGCCATACACCTCTTCCATCTTGTTATCTTCGGTAGCAAGTTGTACTAATGATTTGGCGTAACGGAATGCAATCGATGACTTGGCCATAGTATCTGTTAGTTAAGGGTAACTTCGTTTAAAAGGGTGTTTACCAATGCTTTTTGCTTTTCGTCGGAAGAGAGTTCTGTACGTAATATCTTTTCAGCAATCTCTAAAGAAAGTTTGGCAACCTGGCTCTTCATTTCATCAATAGCAGCCAT
>DATHOL010000479.1:0-4041 GCA_035484895.1 Bacteroidia bacterium
CACATTATACACCTCCACTGATAGTTGTCCCCTGACAACTGACGTCTGAAATGTAAACATTCCTGTGGATGGATTAGGATAAACAGTAATTGTTTTGTCTGATTTTATGGGCTCCGCCGATGTTTCAATAACGCTGCATGGCTTCCATTTTGCAATACCTAAAACTTCCCCAGCTGCCGTTGACACCTTTAGTGTATCAGGACCAAAGATTACTTTGTTCTTAAAATCTCCGCCAAAATATACGGCGTAGCCGGAAGGTTCAGCTACTATGGCTCCGGGGTCATCGCCCCCACTAGACGTTATTGAACCACAAATTGCATTTCCTGATGAATCATATTTCAATATTGCCATTGGATCATATCCACCTCCACCAACCAGAAAAAAATGTTGGCTACCAAAATTTACGTCTACCGTATCTGTACGATTGGAACCAAAACCTGCACACAGGTATATATTATTCATTTTATCATTACAAACTGACAAACCATCGCAATCACTTTGTTCTGTATTTACAGTGTACTTTACCCATTTAAAGTTACCAGCACTATCATATTTATCAAGATATAAGTTATCCCAACCACCGTTACCCGGAAGGGTATCCGTGCCTACTACTTCATTACCCAGATAATAACCGGTAGAGTAAACATTTTCAGCATTGTCAAGGGATATTGAGTACCCGCGATGAGCGCCTTTTACAACCCAATTCCCAGCTCCGGCTGTAGTATATTTTGCTATAAAACCACCTTGGCTACTTACTACTGTATCTCGTCCGGCAATGAGCGTATCGCTGAATGTACCTGTTACAAAAGTATTCCCCGAAGCATCGGCAGTTATTGAGAATGGAAGAGTGCCTCCGGAATTGCCAATTGTTCTTGCCCATTGCAGATTACCCGATGAATCATATTTAACCAAAAAACCACCGTTCCCTGCAAAGGTATATGGCCCAAATGCAGCTGTATCATAAAACGCACCCGTTACATAAACATTATCACTACCATCTGTTGCAACAGCAGTTGCTTCTACTCCACCCATATAAATACCTACTGACTGCTTCACCCAAAGCACATTACCATTTAAATCGTATTTTACAAGAAACATACCACCACTATGGTTGTTAGTTGAAATTAAATTTGCTCCAAAGAATACGCTATCATGAAAATCTCCTGTCATATAAATATTTCCCGCCTTGTCAACAGCCACACCTTTACCTGCCACTTGTGGTAAATAGGGACTTGAGCTAACTGATTGTCTTCCCCATAAGGAATTTCCATTCGAATCGTATTTTATAAGATACGCATTTACACCGTGATTTATGCAAGTGAGTGTATCATTACCTGCTATCTGGCTTAAATCAAAATCTCCTGTGAAGTAAAAATTACCCGATTGGTCCCTTGCAATTGCCACACCTTCGCCTCCTGCAAGAGAGTCGGTGGTTTTTTCCTCAAATCCCCATTGCCAGCTTTGGGCAGAACAAAGTGAAAACTGTAAAACGAAAAGTGAGAAGTAAAGTAGTTTTTTCATAGGCGTTTAGTTTTTATTTTTCTATTAATAGCTTTCCGCTTTGGATAAGGCTTCCGGTGTTTGATATTATTCTATAGAAATACACACCATCAGGTTGTGAAGTGAGATTAACCGTCCATTGCGCTTTATCAATTGTCGATTGTGAATACACTTTTTCGCCCAACACATTATACACCTCCACTGATAGTTGTCCCCTGACAACTGACGTCTGAAATGTAAATGTCCCGCCGGAAGGATTAGGATAAACATTTATTGAAGCCGGCGTTGGAGTTAGTTTATTGCTTGAAGTAACAATGGAAGTATCCTGAAGTTTAAAAACAACTCCGTCGAAGTGGCTCCCACCATAGGATGTAGTTCCGTAAAAAGTATTTCCGGAAAGCGTTAATGAACCTGCCGGATATGCTCCTTTTGAGGTATTGAAATCAAACAAATCCTTAAACCCTGTGCGGTCAGTATCTATCGAAAAAATAAGGCCCAGACTACGTGTCCCGCCATAATTTGTCATTCCGTAAAGTGTGCTTCCTGAAAGTGTTAAGTAGCTTGTCGCAGGATTTACACCGTTAAGTCCACCGAAATCAAGAAGGTCTCTGTAAGCCGCACCACTTGTGTCGATAGAAAAAACACAACCGCTGTCTTTAAGGCCGCCTGAACCTGTCATTCCATATAAAACGCTTCCTGAAAGCGAAAGTGTTAATGAACCTCTTGGCGACTTACCATTCGCTCCGTTGAAATCTAGTAAATCTTTAAAGTTGCCACCGCTGCTATCTATTGAAAATATATTGCCAACTCCATTAGCCCCACCCAGGCTCGACATACCAAACAAGGTTCTGCCTGCAAGTACAACATCGCCCCAGGGACGCTCTCCGTTAGTAACGTTAAAGTCGAGCAGGTCTTTAAAATTATTGCCTGAGGTATCTATCGAAAATACCTCCCCTTTATTATTTATTCCGCCCCACGAAGTCATCCCGAACAAAAGCTTGCCCGATGCCATTAATGAACCCGCAGGGGTTGCCCCGTCTAAATTATTGAAATCTAACAGAACCTTAAATTGGTTGCCGTTTGTATCTATCGAAAACAGATTGCCCTGTCCATATAGTCCGCCATATGTGGCCATGCCATATAACTTGTTGCCCAAAAGCAGCAGAGAGCCTTCTGCTCCCCTGCCATTGGTAATATTGAAGTCAAACAAGTCGATATAGCTGCTGCCATCAGTATGAATTGAAAATATACAACCATCGTTGTTTGCGCCTCCGTTTCCCGACATCCCGTAAAGCACATTCCCCGAGATAGCTAATGTACTCCAGGGGTTCAATCCATCGGTACTATTAAAGGAATGTAATACGGTATATTGTGCCCTTCCGGTTCCAATTCCTAAATACAAAACAGTAAAAACTAGAAACGTAAGTTTTTTCATAGTAATTCTAATCTTCTACAAAAATAACAAAAAATCAGAATGATAATCAAAACCTTATCATCTTCACAAAAGCCATTGACCGTTTTTGCCTGGCATTTGCCATGCACAGTTATATGTCACAGTTGTGGTTTTTTTTATGTCACACTTCAATATGTTGATTACCTGAATTAAAACCTAAATGTCGCACTTTTGAAAACCGTGCAAAAGTGTGACATATAATTTTTTTGTTTTTACCTGAAAAATTAATATTGGAAAAGCAACGATGAACTATGAACGGAAAACCCTAACAGGGTTATAATTCATAACTATTTTTTCCCTCCGCCAAACTCCATCAGGTAGCTTTTTATGAAGTCATCCAGTTCGCCGTCCATTACGGCCTGCACATTAGAAGTTTCATAATCGGTCCGCAGGTCTTTCACCATTTTATAAGGGTGCATCACATAATTTCGAATCTGGGAGCCCCATTCAATGGCCTTTTTGCCGCTTTCAATAACGGCAACCGCCTCCATTTTTTTTCGAAGTTCACGCTCATATAACTGCGATTTCAACATTTTCAAGGCGGTATCCTTGTTCATCATTTGTGAACGGCTCTCCTGGTTCTTAATAATAATTCCTGAAGGCTTGTGATATAGGCGTACTGCGGTCTCTACCTTGTTTACGTTCTGCCCTCCTTTACCACCGGAACGGAAGGTTTCCCATTCAATATCACTCGGGCTTATTTCAATTTCAATGGTATCATCAATTAAAGGATATACATATACTCCGGCAAAAGAAGTATGCCTCCTGGCATTGGAATCAAAAGGGGAAATACGAACCAGCCTGTGAACCCCGTTTTCACCTTTCAGGTATCCAAAGGCATATTCGCCTTCAATTTCCAAAGTTACAGCCTTGATACCTGCTGTTTCACCTTCCTGTTTATCAATTTCTTTTACTTTATACCCATGCTTTTCGGCCCACATAATATACATGCGCATGAGCATATAAACCCAATCCTGGCTTTCAGTGCCTCCTGCACCTGAGTTTATTTCCATTACTGCCGCAAGATGGTCTTCGGGCGCGCCAAGCATGTTTCTAAACTCTAAATCCTGCAAAGGTTTTAAGGTAGT
>DATHOL010000480.1:0-4686 GCA_035484895.1 Bacteroidia bacterium
TCATACCGATTCGGTTGCAGCCAAGTCTGCTCAATCTATTAATGCACTTGCTTATACAACGGGAAATAATATTGTTTTTAATCAGGGGCAATATTCTCCCAATACAGAATCAGGTCAACGGTTAATGGCGCATGAATTGACACATGTGGTGCAACAGGGAAGTTCAGGATTATTACAAAAAGCAACCATACAAAGGGACCCTCCGAAAGGAAACCCTCCGGCTCCTACCAATTTCACTTTTAGCGCGGCATGTAATGATACCGATAAACTAAATATGAAAGCGTATGACGCGACAGCCCGTGCAAGGATAGATAATGCACTTGCAAACTTAAATACAGATAAAGGGCGTAACTTATTACATAAATGGTTTTTTTCCAACGACAACCCCGATATGGCTAACAACAATATGTTTAATGCTTTAACGGCGGTAAAAAATGGTTTTGCAGGAACCTATAGTTATGACTGTATCCGGGGAGGTACATGCGGAACCAAGGAAACCTTTGGAACAGGGGAGCAAGGCCACGTTATACAAGGGGAAGGGAACATAATCCATATCTGTGTTGATTCGAACACTATGGACAGGCCTAATGATATTATTCATGAATTTCTTCACAAGTTCGCGGGATTATCAGATGCCGGCGGATACTGCCACACTACGTTTAATTGTGATACCAATATGCAAGGCTGTTCGCATGACAGGAGGCTGGCGTTGCAAAGTGCCGATCATTATTCCTGCTTTATTTATGAATTAACCCGGTAAATAAATGCAAAAGGCGGATAGTATAACAAATAAAGCAACCAACATTGGGTCACAGAAGATATTATTTATCCAACCCAAACTCTCTATCAATACTCCCGGAGATTCCTATGAGCAGGAAGCCGATGCCATGGCTGATAAAGTAATGAGAATGAATATTCCTTCTAATAATGATTTGTTTTTCAAACCAGCAAATCCTTTTATTCAACGTAAATGCGCAGCCTGTGCAGAAGAGGACAAGCAATTGCATCGTAAAGAAAACTCGGCTTCGGAAGTGCAGGGAAATACTGAACTGGATAATTATGTTTCTTCATTAAATTCATCAGGGCAATCACTTCCTGAATCATCCCGCCAATTCTTTGAACCTCGATTCGGCCAAGATTTTTCGAATGTAAAAGTGCATACTGATTCGGTTGCCGCTAAATCGGCGCAATCAATAAATGCACTGGCTTACACTACCGGAAATAATATTGTTTTTAACAGCGGGCAATATTCTCCCAATTCAGAATCGGGACAAAAATTAATGGCGCATGAATTGACACATGTGGTGCAGCAGAAACCTATAATTCAAAGGCAAAACATACCCTCTCCAGGCAATACACAGGTACCAACGGCGCCTCCGGCGCCATGTAGCACTCCACAAGTAAGCCTGGGCACAATCGCTAATATTTATTTCAATAGTAATACCGGGCAAACTCAATTCGCTCGTTGCCAAGAGGCAATTAATCGTATGTTGAACACAGCCCAGGGGCAACAATTGGTAAATGAATTATGCAGGATGCCAGCCAACAGATTAGGTCCCGGACAAAAAAAAATCAACATCTCCTTCACCGATAATTTATCATGTGGAGAACCAGGAGCAACCGGTTGTTTCCAACCATCGACACAAAATAGCTATCCTTACAGTGTCTATGTTCAAAATATTATACCCTCCAACACAAATAGCAGGACTCTTTTCGGAGAATGGGGTGGCGCACCAAATACAATTCGCTGGAGCCATACTGACCCGGAATCAAAAATGGCAAATACTTTATTTCATGAATTACTCCATGTCTGGTTCCTGAATACGCATCGGAATGCCTTATATCCTACCGGGCATGGAAATGCATACGCGGCACAGCCCGAAATTGAGCCGGATTTTGAAGCAAGATATAGGTTATTTTGCTCACAACTTGATGCGGTAGAAAGACAAAGTCATGGTAGTCAGTACCCATAATTATATAATTTTAAAGTATAATTAATGCTGTATTCTAATAAAATTAAAATTAGCGACCATAAACTGCAAGAAGGCGTAAGGAGTGGTTTCTTTCAACCCAAACTCTCCATAAATACCCCAGGAGATACTCATGAGCAGGAAGCTGATGCAATGGCTGACAAAGTTATGCGGATGACGAAACCTGAAAATTCAGGTGTGTTTTTTAAACCTGCTATTAATCCAATACAACGAAAATGCACCGGTTGTGAAAAAGATGATAAAAAACTTAATAGGAAAGAAGGGGCACACGCAGGGATGGAAGCAGTAATTACATTAAGTAATTATTCATCAAATAATTCCGGTTCACATGTTCAAGCTATTCAGAAGAAAGAAAATCTTGCATGCATTATCTTGAACGAACCCCCATCCCAAGAACGATTTCTTTTTAAAATAAACACATCTGATTTTACTTCTGCAAACGAAGAGAAACGTTTCAGGGATAAAATTTTAAGTATTCCACCTGATTCGCCAATAGAAGTGCTGGGCATGGCCAGTGAAGAAGGACCTGCCTCATTCAATGAGGTTCTTTCCTGTGAACGAGCCACTAAAATTGCCAAAATGATTTTAAGTACCGGTAGAATAGTAGCTGCAGTAAAAGCCACAGGCGGATTCCCGGGCACACAACACAAGCCCGAATACCGGTCTGTTGCATTAAGGATAGTAACAAATAAAAAGACAGATACACCCACGCAACCTCAACCTCAACCGACAAGACCTCATGAACCAGTGTCGGAACATGATTCAATAAGTTCTTGCGACACAACTCAAAACAATCAGATAAAGCAAGCCATTGCCGAGGCAAGAACCTGGATAAACTACGTAGAGCCTAAAATGGCGACATATAAAAACTCTAAAGGTAAAAGTACTGACCAGAGTAACCTTATCAGGTATGCGCTTACTATGAATTTTCACACGATAAAGCAAGAAGATGCAGACAAAATTGCTGATGGTATTTCTGAAATTAAAAGACACATGCAAAAAGATTTGAGTGCAGATTGTATTCCGTATTCCGGATGTGGCCCTAATGACCTTGCCTATGTGCAGGGCGCTTACCTGATTAACAGGTTAAGTAATCTTCACCTTTGTCCCTTATTTTTTAATTGTACCGATTTGCGCAGTCAGGCCTCTACTATTATACATGAAATTGCACATCAATATCCTGGTACAACTGATAATGCTTATGAAGGAGGTAAGAAATACACAAAACTATCCAGTTCTAGCGCAATGAATAACGCTGATTCGTATGCTGTTTTTGTACGTATGGTCTATTTTGACGGCGAGGCAGAACCTGGCAAAGTTAAATGCGACGAAAAACTTACGCTCGAACAAAAATTGAAAACGATTAATGCAGTTATAGATAGTTCGTGGGTGTCTGACGATGATATTTCTGCAATTGAGTACATTTATAAAAAATCCTCTGCAGAGGAGAAAGAAATAATTAGAAAAAAAATTGAACCGCAACTTTACAGGCTTACAAGTTTCAATCAAAGAATATCACTCACAAGCATTTTCGATAAATATAAATAGTGCATGATACAGTTACATCATTCATAGAATAATTAAAGATATTACTAGTGATATATCTACACTTATTTCGGTACAAACCCACCTCAGACTAATGCAATAAATAGAAAAGGAATATTTTTAATAACCAGTAATTTATAATACTTCATTCAATGGAATTTATGTTTGATAAAAGTAAATCGCAAACCGGCGAGGATGAATCACGCAACAGCGTATTCTTTCCGCCAAAGGTTTCTTCTAATCCGATTCAAAACCCTGTTCAGCGTTATCCCGGAACCAACAATACTATAGGGCAGGGCAATACTCCCTCTTTTTCGGGTAGTTTTGTTACGCCCGACTCAGCCGGGCCATTAACAGCAAGTAACCTTAATGGCTCAACCCTAACATTCAACCTGCATGTTGATTACCTTACCCCGCACACCAATCTTAATATCTTTATAGCAAATCAAAGAGGCGGTGACTATAAAGCCGGGGCGCCTTTGCATTTTTCTAACTCGGGTCCTAACGGAGGACCTATCGATGAAACTGTGACATTATCACCCGTTAAAGAGGGGACCTACGTTAGGTTTGAAGCACGCAGCGAAAAAACTTTCGTTACGGTGCCACGAATTACAGGAACCTATAACTGAGCCTGAGAATAATGCATTTGTTTTCCTTAGATTTGCCATTGTAATTTTGCCGGAGATGGAGTTCACAGAAAGTACCTATAGAAAAAGCAGTAAACCCTTGGTGAGAGAAACGGCTGCAAAAGATAGTTTCTTTGCACCTAAAGCAACAGTGCAAAAAAAGGAAGGAAGCGTAAGTGATGTACCTCCGGTTGATAAATGCAAGGGAAAATTCAAAACCATAAAAATTAACCTCCATTTCAATATGGCTTCAAATGATCTGAATAAGGAAAATATTGAATTGAAAAAACAAACCGCCCAAAAAATTGCGAATCAATGTTGTGTAAAGCTCGAGTTCACCACTCCGAAATCTAAGGAACACCTGGCACTTTCTTCTAACCCCGGCGGACTTACCGAAAGAAATGATAAAGACATTACCAAACTTGGACAATTCGAATACTCCGAAGAACTAAGAAAATTTGGAAGTGATAAGGCCTTGAAGAAAGATGACGGTGTGCCGGTAATTTTTGTAGAAGATATTACCG
>DATHOL010000481.1:0-3166 GCA_035484895.1 Bacteroidia bacterium
TCATTTGTTGTGATACTACCATTTGCTATTTCTGTAGCAGCCGCACCGGAAGGATTATACCTTCCCCAATAATAACTATACCACCATGGAATATTCTCCTGTCTTACTATGCGATATTTCGCAGTTGCCCCGTCAATAGCTGCTCCATTATAACCTTTGGCAACACCTGTAATTTTTATGGTTTCTCCCAACCTGAAATTACCTTTTACGGTATCGTTATTCACATAAAATTTAGGGCGTTTGTAATCTTCAACCTGGATATATTTGGTTCCGCTACCGTCAGTTATGCGCATAGAACCATTCAGTAAACCAAGCGGTAGAACAAATGTTCCGCTTACAGAACCATAAGCATCAGATGTTAAAGTCAGGCTGGAAACTTTCTGGTAATTCACATCGTATAAAACAACTTCGGTAGATTGGTTAGAGTCAATCCAACTCTTATCCCCGTCGGTTTTTAACAAAATACCTTTGAAATATATAGTCTGCCCGGGGCGATAAATGGCCCTGTCAGTGAAAAAATAGGATACCTGCTGAATCTCTTTTTTATAAGTATACCGGTTATCATATAAGGAATTGGCCTCAAAATCCAGAAACCGGTCTGTACCGGTAGTAAGGTCTAATTTAAAATCATCATAATGTTCCTTGCGGGGATGTACTGTAAAACTGCCGTCCTCATTGGTAGTAAATGCGGGGCCTTTAACAAGTTTATAATAATTTCCGGTGTAATCATACACCCCGTTAAACAATACTTGCGCATGAACATTCTTCATCGGTTTGCCATCGGTCCTGTCGAGTACAGTTACTTCCCTGCTGCCATCTGTATGCATACGCATAGTGTAACTGATATTACTAACCCAGAAATGCCGGTAAGCAACCAAATTCTTATCGCAGGTAAATTTATTATTAGGCGATTCCAATACCACATAAAACCCCGGAGATAGGGCAGGCATTTTAATTTCCGCTGAATGGTTTTGGTAATCACTTTCCTTTGGTAAGTCAACCGACCATTGGCTTACCGGGATAGCAGCCGCCCATTCCTTTGGCAACTGCCCTCCGTATGATACCCAATTTTCATTTTCATATTTTTCAGGGTTTACTTTTATAATGCGGATATACGCCTTATCCATATTTTGAAATTGCAGCGATGCAACAAATGGCTTCCCGGGAATATTCACTTGCGGAAGCGAGAACGTGGTATACTTTGCTTTTATGCCCATTTCCAATTGCCTGCACTCCAATGCGCCGAATGATTGGGGGAAACGGTGCATTGCCTCTCCGCAGATTTCCAGCGCCTTTTTACGGAACCATCTTCTGCCATTTGGCAGCGCAGCGTTATAGGAAGAATTCTGGTAATAGAAAAGAGCAATCTGGTAATCCACATCTGTTGATGTAGAATCAGAAATAAATTTAGCTTTTAACACTCTCAACGCCTGCAAATAGAGGCTATCCCTGTTTGAAATGTTTACAGCATTCGCATGAATAAAACTGAGCCTTTCAATATCTGCATCAATAAGAGGAGCAATATCCTTTGCATTATTTCCTGTTGCATGAAAAGCAATTAATTGCTGAAGTGTTTTAATAGCATAAAAGGAGTTTGACAGCGTATCGGCGCTGGTGCAATTTATTTTTAAGAAAACGGAATAATTTGCCAGGTAGGAAGAATCATTCAGGTTAAACTGAACAGCAGGCCTTGTTATATCAGGCTCACTGCTTTCAAAAAAACCAAGCGCCCTATGCGCCAGGAAATCAAACAAAGTAGGACGTAGTTTGCGTGAATTTCCTTTCTCCAGAATCACATCAAATTTACTAATGTCAATTTTTTGCAGGCTGTCTGCATCTGTTAGTGATGCTTTATAGCTTTGAATTGCTGCATCAATAATCTTCGTAACATCCCATGTGCTTATATCATTGTTATTAAAGTTAACTGTTTGTGTGCGGTTATAAAACCGGTAGCGGTTCTTCCCGTAATAACTCCAGTACATTTCGGCCAGAAGCGATGAAAGCAATTGCTTTTCGGGACAGCCAGCAGTTTTAATTTCAGATTGTATTCTGTATATCCACTTTTCATTGGCCGAATCAGACACAGCATAGTCATATGCCATCATGGTAATGATGGCTTTTATAACCTCCGGTGTATTTTTAGCCTTTTTAGCTTTATGGTAAATACTATCTGCTTTAGCTACCGCAGACCGCGAAAGGTTCATTTTAGCATACGCAGCCACTTTATTCCAATCCTCCTTATAATATGGGTCAGATTGTTGGGCAGAAAGAGTTGTGAAAACAAAAAATGAAATAATCAGGGAAGGAAATAACTTATTCATCAGGTAGTACAGATAGATTGTAAAATCTGTACTGCAATATTAATGTAAAAATTAGGCTGTAAAATGCAAGAGACTTGCTTTTAATACTTGCTTAATGGGTTTTAACTAACTTTAACAAGAAAACAAAAAGGCCTTCAAAATTTGAAAGCCATTTCGCTCTTGGTGTGTAACACGTTGGTGTCCGATAATTTCACGCTTGGTATATCCGTTAATGAGTTGCGTTCCGTTATTCCGTGACAATATTGTACCCTCTATTAAATTCTGTCTCTAAAAGCCAGATAGGAGAGGACTATTTTTTGCTTGCACCTATCACAATAGCTACTATAATTATTATTATCACTACCACAACAAATATTCCTACCCCGACACCTGCCTTAAAAATCCCTGCAATTGCGCTACAGGAACTTAAAGTGGAAAGAAATAACACAAGAGAAATTAATTTTATAAAGTTTTTCATAATCAGGTAAGTTTTAAGTTTGAATTATATAATCAGTTTGGAGAAAGACATACCATCGATTTTTGTCTGGATTTTCTTTGGTTTTGACGTGCTCAATTTTTTTCATTGTTTATTAAGTGCAAATAAAGCAGCAAATATTAGCAGGTGAAAGAATTATTCGATAAAACATCGTATAACTTCGGTAAACCACATTAGTTTATTACCGAATTACCTTGATTAAGACCTAATCTCTCTTAAATAAGATGGAAACAAATTATGCTAACTGGACATCTGGAACCCAAAAGTTTTTTGAGCTGAAATTATTCCTTGTGAACATCTTATTCAAATTTACGAGAGCGCAGCCTTTAATTCTTAATCATCCTACACTTTCGACCTGTCAAAATTGATT
>DATHOL010000482.1:0-3063 GCA_035484895.1 Bacteroidia bacterium
AATGGGAACAAAAACAGTAAATGCAGAAACAAAAACCAAATGGGGTGTGGACCTCGCTCACAGTGAAATTGGTTTCAAGATAAAGCACCTTATGGTTGCCAATGTGAGAGGCACATTCAAAGAATACGACGCCAGCATTTACACAACTGGTGATGATTTTGCAACTACCGAAATTGATTTCTGGCTAAACCCGGCATCAATAAACAGTGGAGAAGAAAAACGAGATGCCCATTTAAAGGGGGCAGAGTTTTTTGATGTAGAGAAATATAAAGAAATCCATTTCACCGGAAATACCATTGTGAAAAAGGATGAAAATGGCAGATTCTCATTATATGGTGAACTTACCATGAAGGGTATCGAAAAACAAATTGAATTGGATGTGGACTTTGGTGGGATTGTAAAGGATCCATGGGGAAATCAGAAAGCAATATTTACCATTACTGGAAAGATAAACCGTAAAGATTGGGGCTTGAATTGGAATGCCGCAATGGAAACCGGTGGAGTTTTAGTAGGTGAAGATGTTTGGATTAATTGTGAATTACAATTGACCAAACAATCCTAAATGCAACTAATTCTATATAAATAATAAATCTACAATTAACACTTTAAAAAACAAAATCATGAGCAGCTTACCAGTTAGAGACCCGGAAAAAGATCACCTTCTTACACCTTCAAATTCCACGTTGATTGTTATCGACTACCAGCCTCCTCAAATTTCTGATATTACCTCTATGGACAGGAACGAGATGGTTAAAAATGTTGTTGCACTTATTAAAATGGCGAAATTGTTTAAAATTCCCATAGTTCATTCTACAGTAAATGTAAAAACGGGTTTGAATCAACCACCTGTCCCTCAGGTCCGCCAAGTGACCAAAGACTTGCCCAGCTATGACCGTACTTCCATTAATGCCTGGGAGGACAAAGAATTTAATGAAGCTGTAAAAGCTACCGGTCGAAAGAAACTAATTATGGCTGCTCTTTGGTCGGAAGCTTGTTTATCGTTTCCAACCTTGGATGCTTTGAAGGAAGGCTACGAAGTATATTTGGTTGTGGACGCGGTAGGCGGAACATCTCTAACTGCTCACGAAGCAGCATTAAGAAGGCTGGAGAAAGCTGGTGCGCAACCAGTGAGTGTTATAGGGTTAATTAGCGAGATCCAACGTGACTGGGCAAGAACGGGAACAATAGGTGAGGAATTAGCAATTTTAAGTGAACTTGGCGGTGTTGTAGGGTTTCAGATGAAAGGGAGCATATTGGAAAAAGAGCTTGAAAAGGAGAATATGTAACCCCAATTAATAATGTAAAAACTCTATAGCAAATTAAACTGGCTGTATTTACAAAACAACTTAGACTAACGGATAATAAAATCAATTAATAACTTCAAACAAAAACAAAAAAATGCAAAACAAATCAGAAACAAATAAAGCTATTGCTCGTGAGTATGTTGAAAAAGTGTTTAATGGACATAACCCTCAACTTGCAGAAAAGTATTGTACTCCGGATGTAAAATGGCATGGTGGAACCTTAGGCACGATGGACGGAATAAAAAACCTTACAGGATTGCTTGTTGGCTTTATAGCAGCCTTTCCTGACTTACATGCGACGGAATATGATATGATAGCAGATGGCGATAAGGTGGCAGTCCGTTTTGTCGTAGAAGCAACACATAAAGGAAACTTAGTAGGAATTGAACCAACCGGCAAAAAAGTTCGGTGGGACGCGGTAGATGTCTACCATTTCAGGGATGGAAAAATTGTAGAAGAATGGGCTGCCGATGATATGGCGGCGGTAATGCACCAGGTTGGCGCCATTAAACTTCCTTATTTAAAATAATGGGGTACCTTGAAAAAAGATTAGATTATCTTACCAAGAAGCCTGAGATAATCTCAGGATTCTTGGTTTTATTCATTTTTATCATTCAATTAACCATGGATAAATTAATAGATTTATACTAATAATCCTCCCCAAAACAATTAATAAGGTCATCCTCCTGATTTGGAAATATTAAATAAACTGACGTTTATTTGATAAGGGAAACAAAATATTTCTACATTTGAATTATTGCAAGTATTTTCATGCAATAAGGAGAAGTCCCAAACCGTTCTGAAAGAGGGAAAATCAAATTAGTGTATTATCAACTAAAACGCCCCCACCCCAGCCATACAAAGGGTAAAAACATCTATAAAAGTTCATAAAAAATCAATAAATACGTGAAATGTATTGATTATCAATTTTTTTATGTGATTATTAGAAAAGAAGACCGGAAATAAATTCTAGTTACCTACATAACCGCAGTGCCGGAAACTTCTTCAATTGCCCTTAGTAAATGAGGTATTGATTTAATCTTTGTCAAATACGCCGATTTAATAAAACCTAGGTGTTTCTTACTATCATGTTTAATCACCTTATCAATGGCATGGGTTGCAGTAGGAGTATTAACGTCCACATCTCTAAACATCTCTCTAACATCATTAAACCAACTTACTCTGTAATCTGATATTTTACCGGAATACCTATTTCTAATCTTAAATATCTTATTCCACGATTCAATTTCAACAGTTGTTACATTGAAGTCAATTTTGAAATAACCTTTAGGAAGTTTATCTATACCTGATTTATTAATTAATAATGGCAATTTGGAAGCCTCGAAGTCGACTAACACATTGATAGCCGGATGAGCATTGGCAAAAGGATAAAATACGACTTGTCCATTCTTAATAATGTCTTTTTCACCTTTATTGTCAGAATTGCAAATATGACACATAGGTACAAGATTGTCAAAATTTATCGTAGAAAATGGATAATACTTTTGAGGCAGGTAGTGATCGAAAGGAGAATGACCATCTGAATAATCTGTTTTTATATCTCCAAAACCACAACAAGGACATTCCGTAAAATTATTTTTTGAGATTAATTCATCATAATAATCCTTCTTTTTCTTGTAGTTATTCCAAATTAAAGCCCATCCCAAAAATTTTGTATATAATTCCGAGAAAAAATTCTTCAATGGTTTTCTTAATTTAACATGTAAGGTGTTTATGTATATTGGAATTAGTGTACCAT
>DATHOL010000483.1:0-3081 GCA_035484895.1 Bacteroidia bacterium
AATGCGGATATCGGATACATCCACATAAAAAAACTTGGGGGAAGAAGAAAAACAAATGCCGGTTCAAAAAATACAACTTGGGAGCATTTGGCATTTCGGGGCTATGCCGATTATATGGAAACTGTTGATTTTACTGATGGAATAAAAGAACTGGAGGAGGTTGCCATAAAACACCGGACTGCCTATATGTGTTCCGAAGCGCTTTGGTGGCGATGTCATCGCTCCATGGTTTCCGATTATTTAAAAGTTCATGGCTGGAAAGTGTTGCATATAATGGGAATTGGGAAAGAAAAAGAGCATACCTACACCGCCCCTGCAACAATCGTAAATGGGGAATTAAACTACCATAGTCCATTAAATTTTGATGAGTAGCAAGGATTTATTTATCAATCTTCTCATAACACAGCATCACACTCCCGCTCTTAAACGCCTTTGTACTTGTCAATTTCAGGTTCAACCGGTGTTTTATATTATTAAATAAAGGAGTACCTTCAGCTAAAACAATTGGGTCAATCATTAGCTGGTACATATCTATTAAGTTGTGGTCGGCTAACTGAGCTAGTATATTGCCACTGCCAAGTATACACATATCATTGCCGGGAGATTGTTTTAGTTTTTTTATTTCTGCAATCATATCTCCTTTAAACAGGGTAGTGTTTTGCCAGGCAGCTTTTTCAAGGGTATTCGAAAAAACAATTTTCTCTGCTTTATTCATGCCTTCAGCCACTTTTGGCATATTCTTTAAAGCCCATTCAGAGGTCCAGGATTTCTCCATCATTTCAAAAGTTACCCGCCCGAATACAAGCGTACCGCCACCTTTCAGGTTCTCTTCTGAAAATTTAGCGCCTTCATCATCATGTGTATGCCAGCTATAATCTTCATTGGCGCCTTTGTAAAATCCGTTTAAGGATATAAAATTGAAACAATTTAGTTTTCTCATATTAGATTAATTGTAGAACGCAGATGACGCGGATTGCTTAAGATAAGCGCGGATTAATACATCCAAAAATAAGAAATCTTATAAAATCATAAGCAATCCGTGTCATCTGCGTTCTATTGTATTTGTATTTATTCTTCCATAGCCCTTTCAATGTTCTTATCAGGTATAAACCACATAATACCCACGAGTAAAAACAACGCCTCGGTAATAAACGGGTTTACGAATGCCAACGGGATGCCGGATAAGTAAAGAAATAATGATATGTAGCCTTTCTTTTCCTGGCGTTTCATAGCTTCTTGCATACGTTCGCTCCATGGGTTATTTTTTTTAATGATAGTCATTAAAATAGTCCAGAAAAACCCGGGCATAGCCAGTAATAATGCATACAAGGCTACTGCCTGAGGGGCAAAATTACATTCTGCCACCCAACTGGTAACAAAAGGTATAAGTGAAAGCCAAAATAACAGGCCCAGGTTGGCGACAATTGTAGGTCCGGTTACTTTTTTTACGGTATGAATTAAATGATGGTGATTGCTCCAGTAAACACCTGCAAATAAAAAGCTTTGGGCGTAGCAAAGAAAGGCAGGCAAAACGGAGAGCAGGTCATTAATTTTCCCGCCGTGCGGAGCTTTCAGGTCCAGTATCATAATGGTCATTATAATGGCAAACATGCCATCGCTGAAAGCTTCAAGGCGGTTTTTGTTCATGGTGTAAAAAAATAGTCCTCCGTTTCGGGAGGACTAAATTAACAACAAATCCGGACTAATTAACCGAAAATTATTGCACTTCAAGCTTGCCTTTCATGGCTAAGGTGCCTGCATTCAACTGATAGAAATAGATACCCTTTGTCCATTCTGAAACATCTACGTTGTTATCCACATCAATCAATGTTTTCCTGAGAACAACTCTTCCCTGAATATCTGTTACGGTTAAAATATTTGTTGGAGCACAGGTATTCATATGAAAATTAATCTGGCCGCTAGCCGGATTGGGATAAACAGATGCCAATGTAGTGAAACTTTCCACATAGGGAACCGCTGTAGCTGTAACTGTAAAACTCGCCTCCATTGCAGTGGTATGGATGGCGCACCAGTAATTATAGGTTCCCGGTGTTGTAATTACATATTGAAAAGTGGTGCTGGTGTTGTTCATGGGATTGCTCCATGTAGCAGCCCCGACAGGAACACCTGTCGATGTTGTAGTGTGGCCGCCGTTTATCCAATCCCATTCAATCGTGTCGCCAACAGTAGCTGTAAAACTGGACGGAGAAAACATGAAATTTTGTACTGTAACAACATGTTTGGTTGCGTTGGCAAGAGAAATGAAGGATAACCCTGCCATAAGCAAAGCTGATTTTTTTAATAGTGTTTTCATAAATTTTAATTTTTTTTGTTAATGATTATTAATGTAAAAATCCATAATTTAACAGGAGTAAATATTATATAATATTAGAAAAAACTTACATGATTCATACTTTATGAATTATGGGAATTCAGGTAGCTCACAATTGTGTAGCCGGGTCAATACCATGGCTTTTGAAACAATTAGGTTTTCCATCTGTGTTTTATTTTTTTTCTACAAATTGCTCTATTAGTTTGTGTTTTATTAGTACGTCCACCAGGTTGTCAAAATCATTTTCAAATAATTCCTCATCCATTCTATACAATAACATTATTTGCGTTTTAATTTCAAAAGCCGATTTGCCATCCATCAGCATCCTTATTATTTCAATGCCTATTGGATTTGTCGTAAATGAGTTTCCTGTTTTAGTATCCAATACTAGTCCGGAATTGTTAATCACCAAGGTATCTTTCAGCTTCATGTTACGTTATTTTTGAATAACGAGTTTTCTACTTGTAGCATTATCGCCGGTTGCTATTTTAAGTAAATAAACTCCATTGTTTAATGGGGCAATAGCTATAGTCGTTGCGAGAATATGGGGTAAATTCAGGGATGCATAAACTCTTTCTCCAAGCATATTATATATTTCCACTCCTGTTATATTATGCTTGTCGCTGGTAATTGTAATCTGGTTATTGGCAGGGTTAGGATATATGTCCATATTGTTTTCAGAAACGATAGTTGGTACTGCCATCGGAACACTGCATGGTTGGGGTGCCGATACAGGGTACCATCTGTCA
>DATHOL010000484.1:0-3173 GCA_035484895.1 Bacteroidia bacterium
GCCGTAATTCCCAAAATATTTGGAATCGGGGGCAATAATTTTAGCGGTATAACTTGCTGCATTCTGCCAGCGGGAAGCGTGGGTTTCCTCCGCTAACGCAACACACTGCACGCCCATCCAGTTAGATAGGCCGATACGATAGGTAGGGTCGGCGGTCAGAGCAAAATCGTGGACATTGGTCGCATGAAACACCCATGTTTTGGGTTCTCTTGTTCTTGGTATTATAATCGATGCAGGCGAGCCCCAAGGCTTGTCCCGGAAATTATGGACATCTAGTTTGGCAAGCAAAGTATCAGGCAGAACTACATCTTCATTTAAGAGTTGGCCTGTGGCTCCAACTACATAGTTATTAGGTAAGGTAAATGCCACATCATAGGTGCCGAAATCCCCATAAAACTCATGTGCAAGGTGCTGTTCCACATCCCAGCCAAACTTTGCATCGTACACACACATGCGCGGATACCAATGCACCACGTCATATTGCTTGAAACCGTTTTTAGCATCTGCAATAAACATTTTCATACGGTTGCGGGCGCCTTTAGGGTCAAAGTAGGTGCGGAAAGTAATGTGGAATGTGACAGAGCTATTCGGTGGTAAAGGATTAGGCAGTTTTACCCGCATAACCGTATTATCGACTTCGGTTTTCAATTGTACATGGAACAACTTATCCCCGTTCACTGATGGCTCATCTGCTTCAATTGATTTTACATAACAACCGCTATCTTGTTTTTCATATTTACCGAAGGTGAGTGGCTGTTTGTTGTTTTTGTAGAGGTTGCTGTAGTAAGAATCTTTGTTTTGCGCGTTGGAATAAAGGTGGAAGAAAACTTCCTTCAATGTATCAGGCGAGTTATTAAAGTATTCCAGCGTTTCAATACCATCCACAATATCCAATGAGTCATTCAGGTTGGCAATGATTTTATAATGCACATCCTGCTGCCAATAACCCGGAAACGGCACGCGATTCTTCCAATAGTAGCGGTTCTCCGCAGTGCGGTAATTATCGGCAGGGAAATCGACAGTCTGAGCAACGAGTGAAATGAAGAATGAAGAATGAAGAAGTAAGAATGGAAGAAGTAGATATTTTTTCATGTTGTAATTTTACTCATAGCTCTTAGTTATTAGCTCTTAGCTATTTTGTTCAGGCAATATTACGTACAATTGTGAAAATAACCGAGTATTTCTGAAAATGAATGTATTTTTGCGGGGAACAGTAGTCAGTGGTCAGTAGTCAGTGGTCAGTATTTACGCCCTGTTACTTATCACTGATTACTTACTGATTACGGACAACTGACCACTGACAACTGCATTATGAAACCCTCTATACCAAAAGGCACACGGGACTTTTCACCACAGGAAATGGTGAAACGCAATTACATTTTTGATACCATCCGCAAAGTATACCAGAGTTATGGTTACCAGCCGATAGAAACCCCTGCTTTTGAAAACTCCGAAACCCTCATGGGTAAATATGGAGAGGAAGGTGATAGGTTAATTTTTAAAATATTGAATAGTGGGAATTATATAGATGACCTTCCTCCTGGCTTCCCAATGCCGAGCAAATTTGAGGACAACAGACAATTTACAAGACTTATTTCTGAAAAGGCTTTGCGCTATGACCTCACCGTTCCTTTTGCCCGTTATGTTGTACAGCACCGCAACGATATTACTTTCCCATTTAAGCGTTATCAAATACAACCCGTTTGGCGCGCCGACCGTCCCCAAAAAGGCCGCTACCGTGAGTTTTACCAATGCGATGCCGATGTTATAGGTAGTGATTCCCTTTTAAATGAAGTAGAATTGATACAGATAATTGATGAGGTGTTTACTAAGTTGGGGGTGCCTGTGATTATTAAAATAAATAACAGGAAGATATTGCAGGGGATAGCGGAATTGATAGATGCTCCTGATAGGATGATTGATATAGCTGTTGCTATAGATAAGATTGATAAAATTGGGATTGAGGGAGTAATGGAAGAATTAAAAGAAAAAAAGTTCACAACTGTCCAAATAAATTTTTTCAGAAGCCTATTGACGGAAGAAGGTAAACTTAATTTTTTTACGGCATATAGCTCGTTGGGGTTTAACCAGAAACTACAAGTTGGAATTGATGAGGTGGAGAAAATATTTTCTACTATTAATAAGTCGAAAATAAATAAAGTTGAATTCGAATTATCCCTCGCCCGTGGTCTCAATTATTACACAGGTACTATCATTGAAGTAAAAGCCGACCCTTCAAAATCTACCTTTACCAGCAGCATTTGTGGCGGCGGCCGTTACGATGACCTCACCGGAATATTTGGCCTGCCTGATGTTTCCGGGGTGGGTATTTCATTTGGTGCTGATAGAATTTATGATGTGATAGAGGAGTTGGGTTTATTCCCTAAGGAAATAGAAGCAACTACAAAAGTATTGGTTTTGAATAATAGCGAGAAACTGATAACTCAATGTTTGCACCTTGTTAAATTATTGCACGATGAAAAAATAAGTGCACAGTTTTATCCAGATGATTTTAATCCTAAAAAAGGCGGAAAACAAATTGATTACGCGAGCAAAATGGGTATTCCTTTCGTGGTTTCAATAAATGAAGACCAACTAATAGATAAGCCATATAAAGTTAAAAGAGTGGACGGTCAAGGACAGTGGCAAACAGTTTCTTTAGACGAATTAATTTCAATGATAAAATGAAACTTTACCAGATAAACGATAAGCTCGATTTTGCAACTATAAAAACCATTTTCAAAGAGAATGGACGCATTGCCCTTTCGGAAGAAGCGGAGAAGCGTATTACCAAATGCCGCCAGTATTTAGATAAGAAAATAAAATCTTCTGATGTTCCATTTTATGGAATTAACACAGGTTTTGGGGCATTGCATCATGTAAAAATTGCTCCGAAAGATTACAGCAAATTACAAACCAACCTTATCCGTTCTCACGCCTGTGGAGCAGGGGAGGAGGTGCCTAAAGAGATTGTACAGTTGATGTTATTATTGAAAATACAATCGCTCAGTTATGGCCATTCGGGCGTTGATATTTCTACCGTAGAACGGTTGGTCGATTTCTTTAATCATCATATTACGCCGGTTGTTTATCAGCAGGGCTCATTGGGCGCATCGGGAGATTTGGCTCCATTGGCGCATCTTTGTTTGCCATTGATTGGAGAAGGTGAAGTC
>DATHOL010000485.1:0-4442 GCA_035484895.1 Bacteroidia bacterium
TTGGTGCGGAAAGGTGCTAGGGCTTCTAAACTTACTATCCATGGCGAAGCGGTGGAAGCAAAGTTCTTCGCTAAAAAAGGACCGAGCGGAACATATTCCCAACGCTGAATATCACGGGCCGACCAGTCATTGAATAAGGTCATGCCAAAAATATAATTGTCTGCATCTTCGGTAGAAACGGACTGTCCCAATTCCGTTTGTTTGCCAATAATAAATGCCATTTCCAATTCAAAGTCCATGGCTTTTGACGGCGAAAAGGAAGGTTTATCAACTCCCGGAGGGGTTACCTGTCCCTTTGGGCGATGAAAATTTTGACCGGAAATAATAATAGAAGAAGAGCGCCCGTGATACGCTACGGGTAAATGCAGCCAGTTTGGCAGCAAAGCATTTTTGGGGTCGCGGAACATTGTACCTACATTGGTAGCATGCTCTTTGCTGGAATAAAAATCGGTATAGTCACCCACATGCACGGGCATAAGCAATTCCACGCTGTCCATTTTAAAAATACATTCTGCCTGTGCTGCTTTATTGTCTCTCAGTTCACCATTATCATTTTTTAATAAATTTTTAATTTGTTCGCGAAGAGAGTGCCATAAGGGTTTGCCGAGTGCTATAAAATCATTCAAATAGGGCTTGTTAAAAATATCATTTGGCAGTGGAATATCTTTCAAAAAATCTAAACGCTGCAATGCGGAAAGGTCTACTACATAATCGCCAATAGCTATTGCTGCAGATGTTTTGCCAGTGGGATGCTTAATGATTCCAAGAGGCAAATTATAAATAGGGAAATCAGAATTATCAGGAATATTAATCCAGGATGAAATTGAAAAATCGGTGGTGGTTTGCATTCGGTAAAATAAGAATGCAAAATTATGTTTATTCCTATTAGTTAGTAAAGAACTACATTTGCAGGACAAATTAGATATTTGTAGGAGGAAGCAATTAGTATGATGTGTATCATAAGCTCCGAGTTTTTAAGTTACTAGTTTGCCAAATAAAGTAAAGAAGCCCCAAGACCCCTAATGTACAGAGTTTAGTGTGTGGAATAACCGGTATAATAACAAGTTCTGAAGAAGCGGCTAAGTACTTCGGCGCCATAAAATCAGCTACTCTCGCTCTGCATCACCGGGGCCCTGATAACAGTGGCTCTTTTGCAGATTTTAATGCTCTTTTGGGGCATACCCGCCTGTCTATTATTGATACCAGTCATGCTTCGGACCAGCCCTTTTTCAGCCCCGACGGGCGGTATGTAATAGTTTATAATGGAGAGATTTTTAACTTTAAGGAACTTCGGGAAGGACTTATGCAAAAAGGTATAACCTTTAAAACTACCGGTGATACCGAGGTTTTGTTGCAACTTTATATTCATGAAGGTTCTTCGTTCCTGGAAAAAGTAAATGGTTTTTTTGCCTTTGCCATTTATGACAAACTCCAAAAAGCATTATTTCTGGCCCGTGACCGCTTTGGAATAAAACCTCTTTTTTATTTCTGGGATGGCAACCGGTTCATCTTTGCTTCGGAAATGAAAGCCTTGCTGGAATACCCTTTTCAGCGGAAAATTGATAATGTATCGCTGATTGAATATTTGCAACTGAATTATATTCCCGCCCCTAATACCATGCTGGAAGGCGTAAAGAAATTTCCGGTGGGGCAATACGCAAAAATAACTTATAATGACCGCAAGTTGGCATTTGCGCCGTATTGTAAAGAACCTTATTTTGAAGGATGCGAGAACAAAAATATTACATATGACGCTGCAGTAAAGGAGTTTTATAACTTGTTTGAAGATTCGGTTCAAAAACGATTGCTGGCAGATGTGCCGGTAGGTACATTTTTGAGCGGAGGCCTGGATTCTTCAGCGGTAACTGCCATGGCAGCCCTTCACAAAAAAAATATAATGTCCTTTTCAATAGGATATAAGGAAGAGCCTCTGTTTGATGAAACCCGCTATGCCGAAATGGTGGCTAAAAAACTGGGCACTGACCACCATACTTTCAGGCTTGATAACAGCGACCTTTTTAAAGAATTATATAATATTTTAGACACACTCGGAGAACCTTTCGGCGATTCCTCTTCCATCCCCATGTATATTTTATGCCAAAAGGCCAGGAGGCATGTAAAAGTATGCTTGTCGGGCGATGGGGGCGATGAGCTTATGGGCGGGTATAACAAGCATTTGGCAGAATATAAGTTAAGGAGCAACCCAAACCTTAAAACCTTTTCGAATTTGGCGGCGCCTTTATTAAAATTATTTCCTTATTCAAGAAATACGCTGTATGGAAATAAAATCAGGCAGGTGATACGATTTTCAGAAGGGGCAAAACTGAATACCGGTGACCGTTATTGGGAATGGGCATCTATTGCCAACGCCGATAAAGCCATAAACCTGTTAAATGTAAAGAGCGGAAATCTGGGAAAATTGTTTGCTGAAATAAAGAATTCGCATCTTTCTACACTCGATAAAAATTTCAACTCGCTTTTTTATACCGATGTAAAATTAGTATTGCAAAATGATATGCTGGTGAAAACTGACCTGATGAGTATGGCTAACGGTTTGGAAGTACGTGTTCCTTTTATGGATTACAGGCTGGTAGAGTTTTTATTTTCACTTCCATTTGAATATAAAATTGGGGGTGGCACACAAAAAAGAATACTACGGGATGCAGTATCTCATTTATTGCCGCAGGAAGTTATCGCCAGGAAGAAACAAGGTTTTGAAGTGCCGCTGCTAAAATGGTTTAAAACAGAGCTAAAAGGAACTATTGAATCGTTGTGGCTGGAGGATGATTTTATAATCAGCCAGGGCATATTTGATGTAAAACAAATAAGGATACTCAAGAAGCAATTGCAATCATCCAATCCGCAAGATGTGGTAGCCCAGATATGGGGACTTATAGCCTTTCAGCACTGGTATAAAAGAAACATAGAATAAATTATAAAACAAAGGATGTACAGAGTCTTCAGGCTCATCAACAGATTCAATTTAGGAGGGCCTACTTTTAATGTAACCTACCTGTCAAAATTTCTGTCGCCGGAATTTGAAACACTATTGGCCGGAGGCGTGAAAGATGAATCGGAAGCAAGTTCGGAACATATCCCCCTGCAATATGGCATAAAACCTTTGATTATTGAAAATATGAAAAGGTCTATAAATCCTGCCAACGATATTATAGCCTACAATAACATTAAGAAAATAATAAAGGAATATAAGCCGCATATTGTTCACACACATGCCTCCAAAGCAGGTTCTTTAGGCAGAATGGCAGCTATAGCTTGTAAAGTCCCGGTTATAGTTCATACTTTTCACGGACATGTGTTCCACTCGTATTTTAATAATATTCAAACCTCTGTTTATAAGAACATAGAAAGGTATCTGGCTTCAAAAAGCACCGCTCTGATAGCACTTAGCGAACAACAAAAAACAGAATTATCTGAAATTCATAGAATAGCACCTGCGGAAAAATTTCACATTATACCACTTGGTTTTGATTTGGAGCGGTTTTGGACCAATACGGAAGAAAAAAGAAAAAACTTCAGGGCAAAATATAGCTTGAATGACGATACTGTGGCAGTTGGAATTATGGGAAGACTGGTGCCAATTAAAAATCATGCACTTTTCCTAACTGCTTTTAAAAACGCAAAAGAAAAGACCGATAAACCTGTGAAGGCATTTATAATCGGGGATGGTGAATTTAAGCAAACTCTTGTAAGCCAGTGCATAAGAGATAATCTTTCCTACTCAACCCCTGAAAAGCCAAATCTAACTGCCAGTATAATTTTTACTTCGTGGATAACGGATATTGACACGGCCATGGCAGGTATGGATATTATAGCTTTGTCTTCATTGAATGAAGGGACACCGGTGAGCCTGATAGAAGCTCAGGCAGCAGGCAAACCTGTAGTTTCTACCATTGCCGGTGGAATTGAGAATGTAGTAATTCCAAATGAAACTGCGCTGCTTTCACCCGTAAACGACACCGGCCTTTTTTCGGAAAATTTACATAAACTATTGAATAATAATGAGCTCAGAGAGAAACTTTCACAAAAAGGAAAGGCGTTTGTCAGCAAAAATTTCAGTTATATAAGTTTGGCCGATAATGTAGGCAGCCTTTATAAAAAACTTCTGCAGGAGAAAGGGCTATGGAAAATTGAAAATTAATACCTTTGCGTTTCTTATTCAGAGAATAATCAATTAATATGCGGAAAATATTTTATCTTTTTGTCCTTGCTGCATTGGCAGGTTGTAATGCGCTATACCCTAGTTACATGCTAAAAACCCCAAAAGATTTCCATTTTGACCAATTGCATGATTCTACTACGGCAGTTAATTATAAAATTTCAGTCAACGACTTTGTGAGTATGAGGCTGTTTTCTCAGGATGGCTTTCATATTATTGACCTTACCAATGCCAATAACGCCGGGGGTGGCAGTGGTGGTTCTGC
>DATHOL010000486.1:0-38026 GCA_035484895.1 Bacteroidia bacterium
AATTGAATAAGACTTTTGGTGAAATAAAAACAGAAATCAGCGCAGGCAAACTGGATTGCCACGCACTTGTTAAATCATACTTAAAACGTATTGAAGAAAATAAACACCTGAATGCTTTTTTAGAAGTATTCGGTGATGAGGCTTTGCTGCGTGCACAGGAAGTGGATGATAAAATGCGTAAAGGAAAAGCAGGCAGGCTGGCAGGAATGGTTATTGCCATAAAAGATAATATTTGCTATAAAGGACATCGTGTTTCTGCATCTTCAAAAATACTGGAAGGCTTTGTATCGCTTTATCATTCCACGGTAGTAGAAAGGCTTTTAGCGGAAGATGCCATTATTATAGGCCGCTGCAATTGCGATGAATTTGCCATGGGCAGCTCCAACGAAAAATCGGCTTATGGAAAGGTTTTAAACCCGCATGATAACAGCCGTGTACCGGGTGGTTCATCAGGTGGCTCTGCTACTGCTGTTGCGGCCGGACTTTGCACCGCTGCACTGGGAAGCGATACGGGTGGCTCCATTCGCCAGCCTGCATCTTTCTGCGGCGTGTTTGGTATGAAACCAAGTTACGGTAGAATTTCACGCTATGGATTGCTGGCTTATGCCTCCACATTCGACCAGATAGGGCCACTGACCAATAACATTGAAGACATGGCTCTGCTATTGGAAATAATGACCGGAAAAGACGAATACGATAGCACTCTTTTACAAAAAGATTCTCCTAATTACTTCGAAGAATACAAGAAAGCGGATACGGGAAAGCTCCGTGTTGCATACATCAGTGAGTGTTTGGAGCATGAAGGATTGGACCCGGAAATAAAAGCCCAACTGGAAAAAACGATTGCATCACTCAAAGCCAAAGGACATGTGGTGGAACCCGTTTCATTTCCATTTATTGATTATGCGGTGCCAACCTATTATGTGCTGACTACTGCCGAGGCCTCTTCCAACCTTTCGCGCTATAGCGGAATAAATTACGGCCATCGGTCGAAGGATGCAAAAGACCCCGATACCGTTTATAAGAAATCGCGGTCGGAAGGGTTTGGCAAAGAGGTAAAACGGCGCATTATGCTTGGCACCTTTGTGTTGAGCACCGGGTATTATGATGCATATTATGCCCGTGGACAAAAAGTCCGGAGAATATTTGTGGAAAAGACAAATGATATATTAAAAAATTATGATTTAATTTTGCTGCCAACAACCCCCGGAACGGCATTCAAATTCGGGCAAAATGACCTCGATCCGATAAAAATGTACCTGGAAGATATATTCACGGTTCAGGCTCCTATTACGGGTTTGCCCGCTATCTCATTACCGCTTGGCAAACATTCCAACGGATTGCCATTCGGTGTTCAACTGATGGCCCGGAAATATGACGAAATGACATTATTGGCCTTTTCCGAAATGCTCATGAACAATCAATAGTGAATATATTTACAGAAAATGTTTTGTAATGCAATTATTTATTTGTAAAATTGCATTCTTCGAAACATAGTCATTTTCTTTTCGTATATAAACAGATGCTCCATAAGAAATTAAATATTGTATTATTTTTCATTGCTGCCTTGTTAACAGGGCAGGCAATTGCCATGCCGCACGATACATTGGCAAAAAAAGATTCCGCACTTTTTGCCGATGACCCTATTGCTGCGAACCTTGATAGCCTTTCGCACCTTCACTTTTTTGAAAAGGGATATGATTTTGTAAAATCGCCGACCTATCATTTTTCACACGATTCCATTCCCTGGTACAGCGATAAAGAGTTTGAAGACAGGATGGAAAAGCTGGATGCCAATTCTCCTTTTGACCTGGTATATAATGATGTGGTAAAGCAATACATTGAAATGTATGCCGTGCGGAAAAGAAACCTTACCTCAAGGATGCTTGCTCTTTCCAAATTGTATTTCCCTATGATGGAACAAACACTGGACCGTTATAAAATGCCGTTGGAACTGAAATATCTTGCCGTAGTGGAGTCTGCCATGAATCCTGCTGCCTGTTCTAAGGCAGGTGCAAGAGGCTTGTGGCAGTTTATGTACACTACCGGAAAGCTTTATAATTTACAGGTTTCATCGTATGTGGATGAACGTAACGACCCCATTAAATCTACCATTGCAGCCTGCGAGTATCTTAAATTCCTGCATGGCATGTTTAATGACTGGCAATTGGCATTAGCAGCTTATAACTGCGGGCCGGTAGAGGTTAGCAAAGCTATTCGCCGTTCCGGTGGCAAAATGAATTTCTGGGAAATACGCCCTTATCTGCCGAAAGAAACCCAAGGGTATGTTCCTGCATTTATTGCAGTGAATTATGTAATGAACTATGCCACTTCACACAATATATATCCGGGAATACCTAATGCGACATTCTTTGATGTAGATACAGTTTGTGTACATGCACAATTATCATTTACACAAATAGCATCCTATCTGAATGTGCCTTATGATGAAATTTCTTATTTAAATCCATGCTACAAATTGGGTGTTATTCCCTTTTCCAGCGATGGCTGCTACACTGTTTGCCTGCCTGTTTCAAAAGTTGGCGCATTTGTAACCAATGAAAAATCTATTTACAACCTTATTAAAAGGGATACCCTTAGCAGCCAGCAAATGTTAGCCTTGCAGCATAACATGCCCGAAGTGGAATATCACCGGGTGAGAAGAGGTGAGCACCTAAGCACAGTCGCTAACCGATACCATTGCACGGTACGCGAACTGAAAGAATGGAACGGATTAGCCAGCGCCGATATTCATCCGGGGCAACATTTAATGGTATATGTAAACCGCAGGGGTGCTAAAGATGCTGTTGCAAGTAAAAAGGGAAAAGCGGGTTCTAAAAAAGATGTTTACATAGTACAGAATGGCGATACCCTATATCACATATCTCAAAGCACAGGAATCCCGATAGCTACGCTTAAAAAGCTTAATCATATAGCTGCCACAGCTAAATTGTCTCCGGGAACGAAGATAAAATTGGCTTCTAATTAAGTCGGATGCCCGACTGGCAATCTGAAGTAGATTGGGGAACTTTATTCTTATTTCTTCAACTCATTAATGGCCAACCAAGCCATTAAGCCCATGCCGATTTCCAATGATTTTTCATCTACGTTGAATGTAGGTGTATGCAGCCCGGAAGTAATTCCTTTGGCAACATTGCCTGTGCCCAAACGATAGAAACAAGAAGGTTTCAGATGGGAGTAGTAGGCAAAATCTTCCGAGGTCATTCTTGGTTCCAGCGCTACCACATTTTCTTTGCCTAAATATTCTTCGGCAGCGGTTTTAGTTTTAATTGTCAATTCTTCATTATTAACAAGAACCGGATAACCTTTATCAATTTTCAACTCATAGTCTCCACCCCATTTTTTAGCAATAGAAGAAACGATGTCCGTTATGGTTCTATGCGCTTCATCGCGGCTGTTTTCATCCATGGTACGATAGGTACCTTCCAGTTTCACTTCATTCGGAATAATGTTGGTTGCTCCGTTGGCAGTCATTTTGCCAAATGCTAACACTATAGGCGACTTATTATTCTCATTATACATAAATGCACGCTCCAGTTTCAATAGTATCTCAGATGTTATTAAAAGAGGATTGATATTCCCTTTTGGAAGCGCCGCATGACCACCTTTGCCTTTAACAGTTAAATATATCTCATCGCATGCTGCCATATAGCTTCCGCTTGCGAAACCCGCTTTGCCTGTTTCCATGGATGGAAAGACGTGTTGGGCAATAATAGCTTCCGGCGTTGGATTTTCAAGCACACCTTCTTTTATAAGGATACTTGCACCACCGGGCAACTTTTCTTCACCGGGCTGAAATATGAGTTTAATGGTTCCGTTCCACTCATTGGAAAGTTCCTTCAGAATTTTTGCAGCGCCAAGCAACATGGAAGTGTGCACATCATGTCCGCAGGCATGCATTACTCCAACATTCTTTGATTTATAAGGAACATCATTTTTTTCTTCGATAGGCAAAGCATCTATGTCGGCCCGAAGAGCTATTGTTTTGCCTGTTTCGTTTCCTTTCAAAATTGCAATGACACCAGTATTTGCCATACGAGTCGATGGAATACCCATTTTGTCCAAAATAGAGGCTATGTAGTCTGCGGTATTATTTTCTTTGTAAGATAATTCAGGATTTGCATGAATATGTCTTCTGTAACCTAGTACGGTTTCAAAATTATCGGAGGCAAGGGATTTTATTTTGTCAAGCATCTTAATAAAAGCTAAAAGCTAAGAACTAAGAGCTAAGAGTGCAAATTGACTCGATGTCCATTTACTCTTAGCTCTTAGTTCTTAGCTCTTACCTGTGAATTTAGTATCGTCCGCCCGGTTTGGCAACCCCGATAGGGTTTCCAAGCCTCGACATAGCACAACGGAAGCCAATATAATCGGTTGCCTGATGTTCATCAAGGAATCGGCGTGTACCCGGACTCATCCAGAATGCACGGTGTTTCCAGTCTCCGCCTTTGTATACCCTTGCTTCATCGCTGATAAGGGTGGTGCTTCCGGTTTCATACATCAATTTCTTTCCGTGCGTGGTTCTTGCAGCTTCTCCTTCTACAAAGGATAAACTGGAATTAGGGTCACCATCGAGGAAATCTCTTTCGTCCGATTCGTGATAATTTCTGCGGAAGGCGAGGTTATCTTCTTTGTGCTGGTTATCTACAGCTCTGTACTTCACTTCTCCGGGGATACTAACAATATCGCTGTCGGCATCATACTGAACTGAATCCTGAATTACAATACCATCCTGGTCTTTCACCTGTGTGCTGAATTGGTTGCCGCGGAATGGTTTCAAATCAAAACCATCGTAAGGCATCATAGGCCTGTACACGTCCATAACCCATTCGCTCACGTTACCTGCCATACCATATAGACCATAATCATTTGGCCAGTATGAGAATACAGGAGAGGTAATATCAGCAGCATCGTTCAAGTCACCTGCAACACCCATATAATCGCCCGCAGCTTTCTGGAAGTTGGCTAATTCCTGTCCGATATATTTTTCATCAGGATTACGGGTTGCGTGTCCGTTCCAAGGATAGATACGGCGTTGAGAAATAAGTTCAAACTGGGTATTTCCAATTAAGCCCAAGGCTGCAAATTCCCATTCTGATTCGGTAGGAAGACGATAGTCAGGTAAAAAGATACCATCTTCAATTTTCACGTTTCTTCCGGCATTATTTCCGTTGCTTCCGTTTGATGGGTTATAATCAGGAAGTGGAACCTTTACTTTTCCGGCCCATTTTCCGGAGAGATATTCTTCGGTATTAAAATAATCGGCATCTGATGGAGAAGGGCTCCAATCGATAACACCTTCACGCACAAGAATATATTCATTTACCCTGTCTGTACGCCATTTGCAATAATCACTTGCCTGTAACCAGTTAACACCTACCACAGGGTAGTTTTGGTATGATGGGTGGCGGAAATAGTATTTTACCATGTCCTCCATAAATGCGAGTTTATTTCTCCAAACAAGCGTATCAGGCAAAGCCTTGATGTATACCTGTGGGTAGTTAGGCCCGAATACTCTATTGGTCCAGTATAAATACTCCCTATAGTCAGTATTGGTTACTTCTGTTTCATCCATATAAAAGGATGAAACCGTTACACGCCTTGGCACGTTGTTCCAATCCGACATTACGTCATCCTGAACTCTTCCCTGGGTGAAGGTACCGCCTTCAATAAAAACAAGGCCGGGGCCTGTTTCCTGTTCTTCGTAGGGGTTTACTTCAAAACCGCCATTGTTGGAATCGTTGTAATTCCATCCTGTAACAGGTGACCTTTCATGGCCACATGCACCCAGGATAAATAATCCGGCAATTCCTAGAACTTTTACGCTTTTATTCATGGTTTTCTATTGGTTAAGTAAAAAAATTAAAAGGAAGGACAGTTAACGACTCTATAATTATGCCTTTTTCCACGGCACTGGAATTGGAACAGCAGTGACAATTCATGTGAGCCGCCTGTAGCCAATGTTAATTTTGATATGGTTACATCATAGCTGTAACCGAATTTAATATTTTTCTTGTCGATACCGATTAACAAAATTATGGCATCCTGGTTCCGATACCAGAATCCGCCCACCACAGCACCTTTAATAGCATAAAAACCAAGGTCAAGTTGCTGGAAATTACCTTGTTTCTGGAAAAGTATGTTAGGAGATAATGTAAACTGATCTTCTGTTAAAGTAGAATGGGTGTTAATAGGTATCATTGCCCCGGCATGCGCTGTATATTTTAAGGGCAATGGGCTGGCTCCCTGAACAAATGATTCATCGGGTTGGGTAAGATGGTCGAAGGAAGCTCCGAAAAACACCTCTTTTCCATATCCTAAAATCCCTGCCGAAAAATCGGGCGAACTTACATTGGTTCTCAGTAATGTTTCCCCTGTGGTAAAAACAAATCCCCTTACAGGGTCAATCATATCTCCAAAATTAAGTTTGCTCGGGTCAATAGTCTTTTGATGGTATGTAGCTTGGAAACCAGCATTAATTGCAAAACTCCTGCTTACATTTAACTGGTATGCGTAAATGGCGCTGATATTGTTGGTTGTAACAACTCCTGAGCCTGCTTTGTCTTGTTCTACTAAAATACCAATACCACCGGCCAATGCATCCACATAGCGGTCGAAAGAAGCGCTATAGGTAACAAAGTTCCCCGGAATTGCGGGCCATTCGTCACGAAAGTTTATACAAATGCGTGGGCATCTCTCACTTCCTGCAAATGCAGGATTCAGATACAACGGATTTGCATAGAACTGCGTGAACTGCGCATCCTGGGCTGTTGAATCGTATATAATCCCTCCTGTCATCACCAGTGTTAGTGAAGTAATTAGTAGTATATTTTTCATTGTAGTAACAGACATTAGGGAACAAATGTACGAAAAAAACATACGTTGGGTTACAAAATCAGGTATTTTTGAATCCGTACAATAATTTTAATCCTTTATAGTTTCTTAGCTCACAACCGCTTTAACAAGCTAAAATTTACCTTACTTTGCAACAGGAATACCGAACCATCTTTATTACACATGAAATTTTTAAGCCCCGTTGCATTCCTGTTTTTAGTATTTTTTTCCGCTTCTGTTCAGGCGCAAATAAGCCCTAAACAAAATCCGGTAAAGCCCAGTCAACCAAGTGTTCCAAAGATTGTTCAACCGATTAAAAACCCGGTTGCCAATGTGGCTGAAGCACCTAAACTGCCGATCGCTGCTAAAGGGCAGATTAACCTTGTTTGGGGTAAACCTATTACGGATAATCTAACTGAGCCGAATACGGATAAAATCTTTCTCAATTTACAAGGGGCTTTATACACCCGGAAAAATTATTATTTACCTCAATATTTTAATCATTTCAAGTTGAACGGCAATTCTAATGCGGCCACTGCCACAATTACAAATGCTAAATATGAGCCGCTTACCGAAGCGGAATTGAAGGTTTTAGCTCCCGATGAAAAATATATTTCGGATGGTATTGAACCCGAGGTAAAAGTGGTAACCGAACACAGGGAGTTTTATGCCAATATTCAATTTATTCCTATCCGGAAAAATTTGTCGACCGGCGGGTATGAAAAACTGGTTTCTTTTTCACTGGATGTGCATCAAAGCCACGAAGATTTCAGGGTTAAACATTCTCCCATTTCATTCGCCTCCAAATCTATTTTAAGTAACGGAAAATGGTATAAAATAGGTGTTACTTCCGATGGAGTTTATAAACTTACTTATTCGTTCCTTAAAAAGCTGGGAATTGATATGTCGGCTTTGGTTCCGGCCAACATTCGTATTTATGGAAACGGAGGCGCTATGTTGCCTGTTTCAAATGCAGTTTACAGGCCCGATGATTTGATAGAAAATTCCATTTATGTTAACGGACAATCCGATTCCCTTTTCAAATCAAAAGATTATGTACTTTTTTATGGACAAAGCCCGAATGTTTGGGCCTATAATTCTACCGATAAACACTTCCATCACACCGTAAATCTATATACGGATACTACCTATTATTTTATAAATGTTGATTTAGGTAAAGGCAAAAGAATCAGCACAGAATCATCCCTGGCCTCCACTCCTACCAATACGGTTAGCACATTCGATGATTACGCTTACCATGAATTAGATGGAGTGAATTTGATTCAATCGGGCAATAAATGGTTCGGCGAATTTTTTGAAACCACCACTCAATACACTGTTTCGTTTAATTTTCCGAATATTGATATGTCCTCCTGCGTTTATATTAAAGCTGCTATCGCTTCACGCAATATCACTACCAATGGGGTGGGGTTAAATTACTATACTGTCAGCCCTACCTCATCCGGCGGAACCCTTGACAGTGTTCATAATGTGGATGGCAATTATACCGATTCGTATGCCCAGCTGGGCACCTGCAGTTATTGCAGCCCGCCTACCGGCAGTATTGTAAATGTATTCGTTACCAAACTAAATCCGGCTGCGGTTGGATGGCTGTATTATGTGGAGGCCAATGCCCGCAGGCAATTAGTAATGGGAAGCCAGACCCAACTGGAATTCAGGGACAGCAAATCAGTAGGCATCGGAAATATTTCACAATTTAATGTTTCGGCTATAAATCCTATAAAGGTTTGGGATGTAACTAACCCGCAAAATATTGACAGTGTTACCTTTCTTTCAACCAATGCAGGAAATTACCAGTTTGAAGTTCCTACAGATACGTTGAAACAATTTATTGCTTTTTCAGCTTCGTCCAAATTGATTGATAGCAATGTTACCAATTGCGGAATGGTTCCTAACCAAAACCTGCATAGCGATTCGGTAGCTGATTTGATAATAGTAACCCATCCGCTATATCTTTCCCAAGCCAATGAATTGGCAAATTTCCATAGAAAACATGATAGCTTGCGCGTAGAAGTGGCAACCACGCTGGAAGTATATAATGAATTTTCTTCCGGCAGGCAGGACCCCGGCGCTATCCGCGACTTTATGATGATGTTTTACAGACGCGCCGGAAACAGTTATAAAAATTCACCCAAATATTTATTGCTTTTTGGCGACGGTTCCTTCGACCCTAAGCATCGGATTTCCGGCAATAACAACTATGTGGTAACTTACGAATCGGACGAATCCTTTACCCCGGCCGGAGGAACTTATGTATCGGATGATTATTTTGTTTTACTCGACAGTACAGTAACTTCAAATCCCGAAAATGGAGCATATACCCTGGATGTTGCGGTTGGAAGGTTACCTGCGGATAATGTAACCGAAGCACAAACGTGTGTAAATAAAATAATCAGCTACGAAACACCTAACGGGCAGCCTGTAAATGCCACGCCTAACTGCTGCAACACACAAACCCAATACAACCTTGCCAATTGGAGAAACACCTTTTGTTTTATTGCCCATGACGGGAATAATGACTTGTTTCAAAACTATACGGAACCAATGGCCGGTATTATTGATTCAAACTATAAGAATTTAAATGTGAACAAAATATATTTTGATGCTTATCCTTTGGAGCAAACACCCGGCGGCGCCAGGTATCCAGCAGTTAATGCAGCTATTGACGCTCAAATGAACCAGGGCTTGCTTATTTTTAATTATGAAGGGCATGGAGGGCCAACCGGTTTAGGGCTTGAAAGGGTGCTTGATTTTTCCGATATCTATTCCTGGACCAATATTAATGCTCTGCCGCTCTTTTTCAATGGGTCCTGTGCATTTGGAGCATGGGATAACCCCTTGCAGGTTTCTGGCGGTGAAATTAGTGTAACGCTTGCTACAGGCGGCGTTATTGGAATGATGAGTGCAACCCGGGAGGTTTTTGCTGCACCAAATGCACTGCTAAATGATGATTTTATCGATGTTCTTTATACCCCATTGCCCGATGGAAGTTTGCCCCGTATGGGCGACCTTTTAACTGAAGCTAAAAACAAATCAGGCGGCTCTAACCTGAATAACCTGACCTTTTGCTTGCTTGGCGATCCTTCCGTAAGGCTGAATTATCCTAAATATAATGTTTATACCACCTCCATCAATTCAAAAACAATAGCATCCAGTCCGGAAGATACGTTAAAAGCGCTTGCCAGGGTTACAATTTCAGGCTATGTGGGCGATGGCAATGGCAATGTGCTAAATTCCTTTAACGGATTGCTTAATCCTACCGTTTATGATAAATATAACCTGATTACCACGCTCGATAACCTAGGCGGTTCAAACAGCCCTGTGCTAACTTTTGGAATTCAAAACAGTGAACTATACAGAGGATTGGTTTCCGTGACCAACGGCAAGTTTAGTTATAGTTTTGTAATGCCAAAAGATATTTTGTACTACTTCGGCTTTGGCAAAATCAGCTATTACGCCCAAAATGGCATAACCGATGCAACAGGCAACTATGAAAAAATTATAGTGGGAGGTACCTCACCTGCAGCACATAATAATGGCATTGGCCCTAAGGTAAGGCTATATATGAATGACAGCAACTTCGTTTATGGCGGGATGACCAATCAAAATCCATCGCTATTTGCCATTGTTTTTGACAGTAACGGCATTAATACCGCCGCCACTTCCATCGGGCATGATATTACAGCAGTGCTCGATAATAATACTGCTAATACATACAATATAAGCAATTATTACCAGCCTTCGCTTAATAGCTACCAACGGGGAACTATAACCTTTCCGCTGAGTGCATTACCCAACGGTACACATACTTTGTCACTCCGGGTATGGAACGTATATGATAACACATCCATTTCCAGCACGGAATTTAACGTAGAACCGCAATCGAGCCTTCAATTGCAACATGTACTTAACTATCCAAACCCATTTACTACCCATACAGAGTTTTTCTTTGAAATAAATGAGGTTTGTGATGTGATGGATGTGCAAATTCAAATATTCTCGGTTTCCGGCAAACTGGTACGAAACATCCTAACCTCCGTAAAAACAGACAGTTTCCGTTCGCAACCAATTGAGTGGGATGGCAAAGATGATTATGGAGACAAGATAGGAAGAGGCGTATATATTTACCACATAAAAGTAAGAACCAGCAGCGGCGCAACGGCAGATACCTATCAAAAGCTTGTTATATTATAAGCTTTGCTATATTTGCAACCCTTTAATAATTTTAAACACACTATTTGGTGATTAGCAGCGTTACTCAATTTTAGATTAATGCAAATGAAGTTCAGCAACTCGTACAAAATTCTTGCGACTTTGGTATCAATTCCATTAGCCGCTAATCATTCCATTGCCCAAAGCAGCAATGTATTGGGGCAAAGCCTTGCCAACAATGTAAATGTGGTAACCACAGCCGTACCATTTTTGCTTATCGGCCCCGATGCACGGGCGGGAGGAATGGGTGATGCAGGTGTTGCCACCACACCCGATGCCAATTCCCTTGGATGGAACCCTGCCAAATTGGCATTTATTGATGGAGACATGGGCTTCTCTATTTCCTATACTCCCTGGTTAAGGCAATTGGTGCCCGACATAAATTTAGGTTATCTTTCCTTTTATAAAAAGATGAAAGCTAATCAGGCTTTGGGTGTAGCTATGCGTTATTTTTCATTGGGAAATATTGACTTTACAGATGCTAATGGAAACAGCATTGGAAGTTTTACCCCTGCCGAATATTCGTTGGATGTGGGCTACTCCCTTAAACTAAACGAGAATTGGGGCGTAGGCATGGCAGCACGCTATATTTATTCTAACCTTACAGGAGCTGTTAATGTGGGCGGAGAATATACGAAGCCGGGGCGTTCCTTAGGTGTAGATATATCTGCTTTTTATAAATCAAAAGACCTGGAATGGGGAGGTAAAAAGACTACCGTTTCAGGCGGAATTTGCATATCGAACATGGGGCCTAAAATTGCCTACACGCAAAGTGGCAATGCCGATTTCTTGCCTACTCAATTACGCCTTGGCCCAAGCATCACTATGAATTTGGATGAGTTTAATAAAATAACATGGGCATTGGATATTACCAAACTACTTGTTCCCACTCCACCTGTTTACAAAACGGATGCTACCGGAAGCCCTGTGATTTTACCTAACGGACAATTTGCGCTCGCAGCCGGAGATAATCCTAACGTATCGGTTCCACAGGGTATGATACAATCATTTTATGATGCCCCGGGCGGAGGATTGGAAGAATTCCATGAAATTAATTATGCTACCGGATTTGAATACTGGTACGATAACCAGTTTGCGGCACGCACCGGTTTCTTTTACGAAAGCCCTACTAAAGGCGGAAGACAATATATTACATTCGGTGCAGGTTTCCGATTGAAAGTATTGAATGTGGACCTTTCCTATTTAATTCCGATTACACAACAAAACCCGTTGCAAAATACGTTGCGTTTAACCCTCGGATTCAAGTTTGAAAAGAACAAGAAAGGTGAAGGAGAAACTAATCCTGAACCGGCTAACTAAAAGTTCCAGAGCCGTTGAAATTCCGCATAGGATATGGCTTTGACGTTCATGCCCTGCAGGAAGGAAGGCCATTTATTTTAGGCGGAATTGAAATCCCATCCCCTTTCGGGCCATTGGGCCATTCTGATGCCGATGTGCTTATCCACGCCATTTGTGATGCCCTGCTTGGTGCAGCTGCATTGGGAGATATAGGCAAACATTTTCCGGATACCTCCGGCGAGTTTAAAAATATCGACAGCAAAATATTATTGCAAAGAGTAGTAACTCTTTTAAAAGAAAAAAACTACTCTATCGGGAATATTGATGCCACCGTTATACTCGAAAAACCAAAAATTGCTCCGCATATTGAAGCCATGCGTTCAGCACTTTCGAATGTAATGGGCATACCTGTGGAAGATATTTCGATTAAAGCCACCACCAATGAAAAAATGGGGTTTATTGGAAGACAGGAAGGTGTGAGTGCACATGCAGTGGCGTTGATTGAGAGAAGCTAAAGAAAACCCTTTCCGAAAATTGGTAAAGCAGAATTTAGGTAGTTTTGTTTCATGCTGAGCCACTATAAATTAATTCTGTTTGTTGTATTAGGCGCATTGTGCCTGATGCTCGATGCTTTTTACAACGGCTATCCACTTGTTTATTCCGATACCTCAACCTATTTAGCATCAGGTTTTGAACTGCAAACCCCTGTTGACAGGCCCATAACATACGGTTTATTCATACGATTAACCAGTTTAAACGGACTCAGCTTATGGATGGTTATTTTTGCTCAATCCCTGCTTCTTTCCTATCTTGTTTTCCAGTTGCTAAAACAGTTTTCAGGAGGAAAACCATACCTCCTAAAAGGATTGTCTCTGGTATTGCTTCTATCAGTATTCACGGGTATTTCATGGAGTTCGAGCCAGTTGATTCCGGATATGTTTACTCCCATTGCATTGCTCTCACTTGTTCTGATATTAGTTGGCAATGTTGGAAAAAGAGCAAGGGTATTGCTTTGTTTTTTGTATTTACTTTCAGTATCCATGCATATTTCGCATGTTATGCTCTTCAGCCTCCTATTGATTATCTGTTATCTTTTAAAACGATGGTTGGTTCAAAAAGAAACTTTAAAAATGCTGCGACTAAGAATTGGACTACTCTTTTTACTTACCCTGTCAGCAATCCTCACTATGAGCTCCGCTATTTCAAAATCAAAAGATGTGTTTATGATGGGAGCTATGGTGGAACAGGGAATTACCAAACAATACCTGGATGAATATTGCGGTTCGAAACATTATAAAATGTGCGCTTATAAAGATTCCTTACCCGAAACACTCAACGCATTTGTATGGGATACAAATTCTGTTTTCTACAAAACAGGTGGCTGGTCAGCAGAAAACAGGAGCGAATACCATAATATTATCCTCTCTACTTTCACGGAGCCGAAATATATTATGCTGCATATTATAGCCTCTGCGAAGGCTACAACACATCAAATGCTAAGTTTTCATATCGGTGATGGGAACGGAAAATTTTCAAACGGTACAGTGCTCTATGGAAGAATAGGTAGCTATGTCCAGAGGGATTTGTCAGGCTATGCTGCTTCCAAACAAAACCAAGCAGGGTTTCCGGTTATTGCTTTATGGAATAAGATATATGACATTATTATTGCAATCAGTGCAATTTGTCTTTTAATGGTTTTACTAATTAAAAGGAAAAGAATCCTGTATCAATTAAAATCTATCCTGACTATACTTTCTATAGGAATTGTGCTGAATGCATGGGATACCGCAACATTCTCCTGTGTGGCCAATAGGTTTGGCTGCAAAATGATGTGGCTGATTCCTTGTATGCTTTTAGTAGTTTTATATAGCTTGTGTTTGAAGCCATCAAAAGAAAATACGGAAACGATTTAATTATTTTCCCGGCATGACAAGTCACTAAGTTTAGAGGTAGAGAATTTATTTCTTCAACGCACCCATCAGGTATTCCCTGTTCAAACGTGTAATGTTTGCAACCGAAATATTTTTAGGGCATTCTGCTTCACAGGCATTGGTATTGGTACAACTTCCGAAACCTTCTTCATCCATGGCTGCTATCATGCCAAGCGCACGCTCCTCTCTTTCCGGTTTTCCTTGCGGTAATAAACTTAACTGAGATACCTTAGCCGATACAAAAAGCATAGCTGAAGCATTTTTGCAGGCTGCCACACAAGCTCCGCACCCAATACATGCTGCGGCATCAAAAGCTTCATCGGCATCATGTTTTGGTATTGGTGTAGCATTGGCATCCGGTGCATTGCCCGTATTTACGGATACATATCCGCCGGCATGCATAATCCGGTCGAATGAAGTACGGTCAACAACTAAATCGCGTATTACAGGAAAAGGTTTTGCCCTCCAGGGTTCAACAGTAATGGTTTCTCCGTCGTGGAAATGGCGCATGTGCAACTGGCAGGTAGTAGTGCCTTTCAGCGGGCCATGGGGCCTTCCATTGATATACATGCTGCACATTCCGCAAATACCTTCGCGACAATCGTGGTCAAAAGCAATCGGCTCTTCCCCTTTGCTGATTAATTCCTCATTCAGTACATCAAACATTTCCAGGAATGACATATCGGTAGAAATATCATTTACTTTATAGGTAACAAATCCGCCTTTATCCTTGGCATTTTTCTGCCTCCATACCTTTAATGTCAGGTTCATATTGCTGGTAATATTTATATACGCAAAACTACATATAATTTAGATGCAGGGAATGATTTGCCTCGCCTTTCTATTCTTATGCCGCTTATATGTACCAAGCTCCTTTATGGGTTTGGGGCGAAAGAAATAATACTTTTTGATTCTTATCGCGTTCCCTTAAGACAGCGAGAACCGTATGGCAATACCGCCATCCATAGTGGAAGTAGGGAAAGTGGACGAGATAAACGGATTATTGATAATCTTATCGAAGAAGATACGGAATGTTATACGGGTGTTAATGTTGTATTCCGCTTGTGTTTTAATGGTAATAATCTGCTGCCCTCCTGTAATCTGGTTGGAACGGTTAATAGCATTTTGTATAAGGGTTTCATTGTTCCGGATAGATAAATCAGCGCGAAGAGTAACATCATTTCGAATGGCCTTCTGCCCTATCTTAATTGGCAATAAAACATTTTTAATTTTATAGCCCAATCCTAAAATATATTCTGTTCCATGAACTTCCGCTATTTCAATATCAGACATATCCAAGGCGGCCTGGCGGTCGTTTCGGATTTCAAAATTAGAGGATATATTTCCTTTAAACGTTACAGCAATTTTTATAAGCGGTGAAAAAGCATCGGAAATTGCAACCGTAGGAATAACGTCCCTCGGCAGGAAATCACCGTTCAAATCCTTCATAATAGGATTGCCATTGGCATCAGAATTAAAGAGTAAGTTATAACTAAACCCTCCAATGCTATAAGTACCGGTATACGCATTGCTAAGAGTAATGGAGGTAATATTCTTTTTAACCCATGGCCAGATACTTGCAATCGGTTTATACACATTATAGGAAATGGACCAGTTTGGCAAAGGAACGGCCGGGAAAGGATTCAGGGTTACTTTTTTAGGGTCTTGTACTGAATAAGCTGCTAAAAATGCCGGTATGGCAACATTTTGCGAGTAGATACTATATCCACTGGAATACTGGGTTACAGGGTTGTATATGGAGTACGGATTACTATTTCCTTGTCTTTGTGAAATAGTATACGTATCATTTATAAAGCGTTGAAAGACGCGTGATGTGCTGGTAGAACCATTACTGCTCGAGAAGATGGACTGCACAAAAATATAGGTCATGCTGAAGTTGCCCGATTCATTCGGGCTGTTGAGCGAATACTGCGGCTTATTGTCTGCTCCTGTTATATAATCAATATAATAGCTCGCATTTTGCGATTGGGTCCGGTTGGCGGTAAGGTCAATCTTTAAATCAGGCAGCGGTTCAAAATTAGCCCTTACATTAATTGTTTGGGTATTAATTGTACTTACAGGTGTATAATCATTCACTAGTTTTTCCAGCAAGCTGTCCTGTATCATATGCTGTACAATCCTTGTTTGGCTGCCAAATACAAACGCAGGCCCCGGAGCCCAATTATCATTGGGAGCCATTCCCAAAATGGACGCGGTTTGATTATAGCCCGGCAGCACGGTTCCTTTATTCTGGGTATATGAGAAATTTACATTTTTAAGGGATGTAGCCAAATAGGCTAAATATTTTTCGGCATAAAATACTCCATCATGCGTTTGGCTGGTATCTTCCGGTTCTGCTGCCGGAGGCCTGTTCGCGCTCTGCCTGTTTAATGGCTGCTTGCTTACCGGAGATGGCTTTGGTTTATTCCTATTCTCATCTTTCAGCATTTTTTTCAGGAAAGGAACCTTATCGTACAATGTAGCCATATTAAGCGTGCTGTTAATTGACTTGGTATTGGAATTCGAAATGGTAGCGCCCAGCGAATCATATCCAAAAGGAGCATGCACCCACTCATAGCCTGCCGCATAATGGGCTGTCAGCGTCATAAAATCAAGGAAAGGAATTTTTTTCAGCGGAACATCATAGTTCACTCCGGCTGTTTGCTTGTAATCAGTATTCGTCTGGTGTTCGAAGAAATTCCTGACAACAGAATCTTTTTGCTGAACTGTATTTGCCGGTATGCCTTCAGGCTCGTCAACCCGTGAATCATTGGTTGCCATGAAATCTACACGCAGTGACTTAGTAAGAGAATACGATAAATTATATGTGCGTACAACATTGAATGCCCTGTTTACTGCAATAGGCATAAAGATATCGCCTGCACCGGGAATCGTATTCCTCAATTGGAAAGATGAATATTCCCGGTCGAACATATTGCTCACGGACAACTTATCAATCATCGGATAGAAATTGAAATCGCTTATCAGCGCAAGGTATTTCCGTTTCCGGAAAAAATCCATCTTTTTAAATGGCTCTATAGGTTTCGGGTGAAAGGAATAAGTATATATCAGGCCTCCTTTATAACTCTTGGTTAAGTTCGACTGGTAACTTACATCATGTGTATTTAATTCGGTAAATGCATAATTCCCCGAAAAATTCTCTATGTCCCAAAAGTGCGTATGCTTCTGATTTTTCCCTTTGTTTTTATGCACATTGGTAAAGTTCAGGCTCCGTGCAATGCTCCGGCTGATGACAATACTTTTTATGGAATCCTGGCCTTGTTTATTTAAAGTGCTCAGCGTACTGCTTAAAAGAATATCAGGGTCGAGCGGATTGTATTCCGGCAATATCCATTGGTCGGAATAGGACATATATGTAGGCACACTCACACTCCATGAAGGGGGTAAAAATTTACCCATTTCTAAATTGGTGGCAACGGAATACCCCAAATCGGTTTCGCGGCTAAGGCTACCCACATTGGCTTCCAGTGTTCCAAAACCCGGTGTTGATGCATGACCCGATAAAGAAAGTGTACCCAAATCCGCCAATTTCGCGGTTACCCTGTTAACAGTTGCCACACCGCCTTTTTCGCTGAAATTTGTCATACGGAGCTCATCAAACCAAACCTGTGCGCACTTGGGTTTTCCATCGTCGGTCGACATGGTATTTACCGTCCGTTTGGGGTTTCTTACACCCAGCATCATTATCTGCGTATTGCTTATAGTCGGGTTACCCACCACGGTTACATTATTAACGCCATCTTTAACCGTGTATGGAGTTTGGAAGGTAATATTATGATTAGACTCCATAGCAGCATCCCTGGAAAGTTTAGCATTCTCGAGCGTGGCTAATTGTATGGTCATGGTATTATCTGTAGGCCAAACACTGGTCTGGTCTGAGTTATTACTGGTATTATAATTACCCTGCGGGGTTACAGCTAACGGCACTTCATACTCGTAATAGTTCTGGGTGAAATCACTGCCAACCCTGATAAATGCCGTTACATCGCCAAATTTCAACGGACTGCTTGGTTCTCCCGACTGACAGTGAACAAAGAGATTCATGGTTTTATAAGCGCGCAAGTCAAGCTGCACATTTCTGGAAACCGCCCTGGCATCACCATCTTGCAGCTCGCATACATTCAGGGCAAGCGAACCCTCATTTAACTGAACAAGGTTGGCTGATTGAAGATTCAACTGCCGCTGTATTCCCGGTGGAATTACATAATTTACAGGAGTGGTATTGGAATTTTCTTCCAGGTTAACACCAAACTCATCAAAAGTAGTAGAGTTTTCATTGGGCACAAAATCACCGGGAGCAAGGAGTGAACCGGCAAACTTCCTCCATTCATCGCGTACCAGCTCCAGTTTTCCGAAACGGCAAATTACCTGGTTATCGAATCCTTTGAAATACATTCTTATAAACCGGATGGAATGGAAATCGGATATCTGGCCTACTTTCCTTGCATATTCATTAATAGGTATTTTAAACTGATACCACGTTGTGTGGTGGGTTGAACCATCCGCCACTTGCGGTGTAGCGGTAAAGGCAGTAATAAGAAAATTGTTCCCTACATTGCCCGGGCTTACCTGGCGGGGATTTATCTGTACTTCATATTCATAATAAGCTTCGTTTTGGCTAAGCGTATTATCCTGGTTTATATCCTCCGTATTAGGCAATGTTGTTTCAGTGGTTGGGTAATTGCCTCCCGCAGGATTCTGTCCACCATATTGCAAACTGGTTGGTGAGTTACCTTCCAGTCCATTATACATCATATAACGTTCCACAACCGGATAGTGCCTGTTATCGTAATCATCGCCCCGGTAGTAATGGAAATCATCTGTAGAAGGGTCAGCATTGGCAGCAGAATCTGCACGGGTACCGGGATATGTACTGTGCACCAAATTTACATAATTAGCAAAAAAACTTTTTTCCTGTGCATCACTCAAGCCATCTAACCCGATATCCTGAAAAGGGCGGGTAGTGTTATCATTGTCAAAAGCGCTGACTAATGCAGGATTTATAGGTACGTGCCCCCATGCAGTTGCCATCCAGGGATTATTTGTATTGGCAGGATTGGCTGAATCAGCAATATTCGTAGGTAATCCATTTTCAAAACTTTTCACTCCGTCTTTCAATACATCTTCCGAAACGTCTCCCAAATCAAAGTATAAAGTGCCCGTGGTGTTTGGGGTTGTATTATAGGAGGTATATGGATCCATCATCCAAAATTCAATAAACTGAATATTATCGGTTTCAAAATCCGTTTCCTGCAGTGGGCGTTGAATACCTCCCCAGCGGCTCGTCGGCCTGTTAAGATTAAAATTTGCATTTATACCTGAGGATATGTTTGACCCGCCCGGAGGATCATAGTTATAAGGGCCTTTAAGCGTAGGATAAAATGCCAGGTTCAATACCGGCAGGTTAATAGGTGTTCCCGTAGCCGATTGTTCATTTGGAAAAATTTCTGTTTGCAAAACCATACGGATGCGGTCATCGGACATTTCTGCCGTTGTTTCATTAGTTGGGGTTACTCCGCTTTCCGTTTGCTGGAATAATGGGTCTACAACATACCAGGCTGCTTTGGCACGGTTCATGCCAAAGCGCAAATCATTATTATAAGCAGCTTCCGGAAACTCCGATGGCTGTCCGCCAGGGGTGCTGGCTAAAGACCATGTTAAAGGCTGGGAAATATCTATAAAACTTTCGCCGCCTTCAAAATCATCAATATAGGCTGTGCCTGTGCTGCCAATATATTTCGGGTGACCTGGAATCATAGCCGCAAACTCTGAACTTGCTGTTATTTCAGAAGGAGCTTTGGTATGAATCATCGGCAACTTGTCGATGATATCGGTTAGCCATGGCGCAGGCTTTTTAAAATCGCCGTTTAAGCCTAACATGGTATTGGAAACAGGCTCCTGCCCTATACTCACAATTTGCGTAAGAGGGTGTTCGGTAAAGTTAACCACGGTTGCTCCAAGATTAAAATCTTTTGAAACCATATAATCAAAATGCTGGCCGAAGAATGTTTTAGATTGTATGCTGAACAATGCATTATTTTCCAATGAAATCTGTATGGGTGTGCCTGAACTCAATAAACCCTGATTCAGGATTTTTACCCTTCCTAAGGTATAATCCACTGTATAATCCACGTTTTCGGTAAGCTTATTTCCACCTGCGGTAACAAGAACCGAACCTTGCGGAATATTAGCCGCACCCAAATTTATATCGGAACTTGCCGAGGATTGGAAACTTCCCCGTATCCAATACCTGTCAAGATTTGGTTGCTGCTGCGCAGAAATCAAAAGCGAGTCATACAAAGGTTGGAAAACATAATTCGGCGCTAAAGCCAAATCGCCGGCTGCCGCCATTTTCATGCGCAACCCGTATCCAAAAGGCTCAACGGTTGGGAAAATTATATAACCGTTGGTTGCGTCAACTGTAAGCCCGGGCAGAAAATCAAATAACCCATCCGGTGCACGGTCGCCTGATTGATCCAATTGGTCCAGTCCCATAACCTCCAATAATTGTTTGCCTTTCAGGTTACCTTGTGGCAGATATGGAATATCATATCCTGTAGCTGCATTGGAATACCAGATATTCAGCAAGAAATTGGTAGCGTTGATTTGGTAAGAACCCAATGCATAAATATTTTTCATCATCAGGCTCCATATAGGTTGCGTGGTATTTACATTGGTACTTTTCAGCATTTTTACTACCAGCTCATTTCCGGTAGGAACACCGTCAGTTGAGAATTGCCCCACTTGATACAGTTTGCCGTTCTTGGTATATTGGAAAGCAACAGCAAGCACCTGGTCATAGTTCAAAGGCTGCCTTAAAGAAATATAACCTAAGCGGGGATTAAGGGTATAATCTGACGGGCCAAGCATCCGTGCCAAATCCACCTTTTCAAAATCGGTAACCTGTTGCAAATTTTTACTTTGCAAAGCAGAAATAGCGCTGATTGGATTGGAAATTCCCGGAGTTTTTTCCAGAATAAAAGGGTCCAGTGAGTTTACCGAATCAGTTGGCAGATACAAAGTAGATGGAGAAAAATATCCGTATTGGGTATTTAATCTGACAGGGCCTCCTGTCTTTTCGGTAAAGTGGGGCTGACTTTCACCAAGGTCACTAAATGCCAATATATAACGGGTGTTTTGTGTAGCTGAATTGGTATTGGTAACCCATACTTCCACACGTGTAATGGAAATTCCTTCCGTAACCAAGGGCGGATGTGCCAAAGCGGTATCATAATTATCGCGGAAATACTGCGCCAGGAAATAGTGTTGGTTGGCCATATACTGGTCAGCCTTGATATTGAAATTGGTGGTTTGTGAACCATTTTGAACGATAATCGTTTTCCTGTCTCCCTTTTCCTGGGCATATACGGTAGTCGATGTCAACCTGCCGAATTGAAGTTTTACTTTTATACCGAATAAACTCTGGCTGCCTGTAATGAGTGTTCCCGGCAAGGGAAAGGTAACATTACCCGCATCAATTCCTTTAATAATATCGTCTTCCTTACCGCCATATTGCAGTTTCATTTGGTTTTGGAAATCAAAGGTGGCCTTGGTGTTATAGTTAGTGGTTAGTTTTAGTTTAGTTCCTATTTGCCCGGTTACGCTAAGCTGTATATTTTCATCGAAATTAAAAGTGGTTAAACTCCGCTGTGCCACCGGCAAAGCCGGGTTCAGCATTTTGGAGTTATTAAATCCAAAGGTTAATTCAGCAGAGCCTTGAGGTGTAATATTTACCGTATTGCCTCCAAATACGTCCTCGAAAAATTTCCCACCTATTTTAATAGGTGGTATCAAGGCCTTTTTCTGCGCCGCTGTCTGGGTTTGAGCAGTTACTTTTTGCTGGAAGTATTTTTTTTCACTCTGTCGCCACATATATTCCTCATACTGATCGGAATCCATGTCCATTGGAGGGCGGTATTCTATATCATTACCAATGGTTTGGTAAATATCATACTGTCCGGTAGTAGTATTATAAATAACATTGGTTTTTATGTTGGAAGGATTGGAGAGCCTGAATCCGCCATCGGGATTATAAAGGGGGTTCATTTCACCCGATTGGTCGGTAAACGGATATGGAAGACCATTATCATATTGCAGGGTATCGCTATCGGCCCGGCAAATAAGATGGTACTTGTAAATTTCGCCATACGGGTCACTGGCTTTGGCTTCTGCCATGCAGAAGAAAGACATTACCCCTAGGATAAAGAGTGCGTATTTTTTAATGGAGGTCAACTATTTTTTGCTTAACAATAAAGAGTAAAATGTTGCAATAAGCAGCTGGTTTAAATGGTTTATATTATTGATTTGAGGGGACGAAATTAAAAGTTTTTCAATACACTTTTAACCAATTCTTCCAAAGAGATGGAATTTCCCCCCTCGCGTATGATTTTATCGACTGCTTTTTCTGCTGCATTTCTGACAAATCCAAGTGTTTCAAGTGCATTTAACGCCTCGCTCCGTAAATTATTGTGCCCGCCTCCAATTATAGGCATGGAGCCAAAATTTTCTTTCCCTACTTTACTTTTCAGGTCGACAATAATACGCTGGGCGGTTTTTTCCCCTATTCCTTTAATTGCTTTCAGCCTGCTCACATCTCCATTAACGATGGCATTCTGAATATCGTTGGGTGACATGGAAGATAACATAACTCTTGCCGTGGCAGCCCCTACCCCCGATACACTTATCAAGTCCCTGAACATCACACGCTCTTCCGGTTCGGCAAATCCGTATAATACATGAGCATCTTCCCTGATTGCCTGATGTACAAACAACTTACATTCACCTCCATTCGGTATCTTATCAAAGGTATTAATGGAAATATTCAGCATATATCCTATACCATGACAATCGAGCACCACATAAGCGGGATTCTTTTCCACTATCTTTCCTTGAAAATAATCGTACATAGCCTTTCTTTGAGTGGGCGAAAGTAAGATTTTTTATGGATTTTGGATGTGAAGAATGTTTTAAAGTACATTACCAAATCTATTCGCTTAATTTTTCAATTAATTCTATTGCTTCGGGCTCTCCTTTTGCAACTGCCATTTCCAGATATCTCATTCCTTTTTTCTTATCGCCTTTCAAAAATTGAAATTGAGCATAGAAGTATTCGAGCAAATCAACTTTTCTTTTTGTTTCAAATGTTTCCTGAAAATAATCATTCGCTTCTTCCATTTCATTTTTTTTCATGTGGTATATGCCAAGATTACGAAATGAATATGCCCTGTCATCGCTTCCGGTGGCCATTGCCTTTTCAATGCTTTCCCTTCCTTCATCTAATTTGTCAATCATTAAATAAGCAAAGCCAAGGTTATCTAATGAATATGCAAAGTCGGGAATAAATTCAAGGGATTTAAGAAAATAGGGGATACTTTCTTCGTATTTTTCCAGTCTTAAATAATAATACCCCAAACTACAGTAACGGCTTGCCAATTTTCTTGAATTACTGGTAAGTGGTATCGCTTTCCTAAGTTCTGAAATGGCTGCTTCAAAATTGTTTTCACTGTAAAATCTTTGTACAACCTTAATAATTTCATCAGCTATAAACTCCTCTTCAGGCTTCTCTTCTTTTAAAAATAAATCTACATTAAATACCGATAAGTATTCAATTGACAGGTCAAATTCATCCATCATTTGTTGAGTGAGTTTATCTACCCATGCAGGATAACCGTTATCTTGAATTATAACGTAAAATGCTAAGGCATAAGCCATTACTTGCGGTGGCACACCTGAGTTAAACTTCCAGGTTCTTTTCCACCCAGCGTTTACCTCAGTTCCAATTTCATACAATTTTGTCGAAAGAATATACCCCAGCCCAAAATATATTCCCATTACGTAAACAAATAGATTGGAAATACCTTCTATACTGTATTGAGGCTCTTTTTCAATAATTTTAATTTTCAATAACTCGATAATGATTTTAATTACAAGAATATCCTGATGGTCATTTAGGTTATTTCCGATATGTATAAAATATCGTCTTCCGACATTATCATCATTTATTATTTCAAGCTCTGAATAAAATGCATCTCCATAAACTTGATAAGGAGTTTGGGGCATATCCCTAATATCTTTTTCAAATTTAACCGTAATCCTCTTTATATCAAGCAAAAGATACTCACTCAAATCTTTTACAAACAGATTTACATCAAACCTTCTTTCTTTAAATGTTTCAGGAAAATAATAGGAGGTGAAATCAATTTGCTTTACATTTTTGCCCGGCAAGCCAAAATTATTAATTACAAATTTGAAAGCTCTATTTATCCATTCCCTGTCATTTTGGGTTATGGAAGGCCCTTTAGGAACTGGAGCCGATCGCGGTGGAGTCTTTTTCCCAAATAATCCCATAATTACATTTTATAAAAATAATACGTTAATGCAATTAACAAATAAACTTTCCCCTCCCATCATTCTCCACATACCCCTTAGGCGCATACTTAACCCTTCTGTGACTTTTGCGCACGTCACGACTGGCACAAGAAGTAAAAAAAAGAAACAGAAGATAAACTATAAGAGATAAGTATTTTGCATTTCGGCTCATCTCTTATCACTTACTACTACTCATCACTTGGTTCTTGATTGTGCATCAACTACGGCAATCGTTACCATGTTTACAATTTCCCTTACGGAACAACCCAGTTGCAATATATGCGCCGGTTTTTTCATGCCCAAAACAATAGGGCCTATAGCTTCCACATCGGCTAATTCCTGCATCATTTTATAAGCAATATTGCCTGAAACTAAATTTGGAAAAATAAGTGTATTTACGCTTTTATTCATCAATTCGGAAAAAGGAAATTGTTCTTTCAGTAAATCGTTATTGAGTGCAAAGTTTGCCTGAATGTCGCCATCGACAATCATTCCAGGGTATTGTTCGTGCAAAATAGAAACCGCCTTGGAAACTTTTTGAGGTATATCTCCTTTCACCGAACCAAAGTTGGAATAGGATAGTAATGCAATACGTGGCACAATGTTAAATTGCTTTACGCAATTAGCTGTAAGCGCCGTAATCTCCACCAAATCTTCTGCTGAAGGGTCAATATTCATGGTAGTATCAGCAAGGAAGAACGGGCCTTTGCGGGTAAGTAAGATATACATTCCGGCAACTCTGTTCACCCCTTGACGGACACCAATAGTTTCCAATGCAGCCCTTATCGGGTCAGCATATTTGCGGGTAATACCTGAAATCATTGCATCGGCTGCATTGGTTTCAATCATCATACCGCCAAAATAATTACGCTCACGCATTATTTTGCGGGCTTCAAAAAGAGTGTAGCCCTTTCTTTTTCTTTTCTCCCAAAAAACCTCTCCAAAATGATGGCGGTTATCTTGTTGTTCGTGGCTGCGTGGATCTATAATAGGCACATCCGTCAAATCAAGGTTATACTCGGCAATTAATTTATTGATATTAGCCACATCGCCTAAAAGTATTGGTTTTGCGATACCCTCATCTTTCACCTGTTCAGCTGCTTTCAATATTTTATAATGATCAGCCTCAGCAAATACAACCCGCTTAGGATTTTCTTTCGCTTTCGATGTAATGCCTTTCAGTAAGTCGTTATCCAACCCCAGTCGTTTGGTTAGTTCCTGCTTATATTCTTCCCAGTCGAGGATATTTATTCTGGCAACGCCGGAGTCAATTGCAGCTTTGGCAACTGCAGGAGGCACGGTTGTTATTAGCCTCGGGTCTATAGGTTTCGGAATAATATAATCCGGTCCGAAAGTAAGGTGGCGAGAGCCATAAGCAAGGTTTACCGATTCAGGAACAGGTTCTTTTGCCAAGCCTGCAATAGCATATACAGCTGCCATTTTCATGGCTTCATTAATACGTTTGGCACGCACATCCAATGCTCCACGGAATATAAATGGGAATCCCAAAACGTTATTCACCTGGTTAGGATAATCGGAACGGCCTGTTGCCATAATTACATCCTTGCGTGCTGCCGTAGCATCGGGATAGGAAATTTCGGGAGTCGGGTTTGCCAACGCAAAAACAATGGGGTTATCAGCCATTCCTTTCAGCATGTCCTGGGTCACCACATTACCTTTTGAAAGGCCAATAAATACATCCGCTCCTTTCATTCCTGCTTTTAAGTCTTTCGCTTTTTTATCTGAAATAAAATATATTTTTTCTTCCGTCAAATCTTTCCGTTCCTTATCTATAAGCCCTTTGCTGTCGAACATCATTATGTTTTCGCGCTTTGCGCCGACAGCTATATATAAATGCGCACATGAAATAGCAGATGCCCCTGCCCCATTTATTACAATCTTTACTTCATCCAGTTTTTTACCTGCAATCTCTACAGCATTAATTAATGCTGCCGCAGATATAATGGCAGTGCCATGCTGGTCGTCATGCATAACAGGAATATCCAACTCATCACGAAGCCTTCTTTCAATTTCAAAACATTCGGGAGCTTTGATGTCCTCCAGGTTTATCCCCCCAAATGTGGGCGAAATAGCTTTTACAGCTGCAATAAATTTCTCAGGGTCGGTGGCATCTACTTCAATATCGAATACATCAATGTCAGCAAAAATTTTAAACAAAATGCCTTTCCCTTCCATTACCGGTTTAGATGCTTCGGGGCCAATATTACCTAATCCGAGAACAGCCGTACCATTACTTATTACAGCCACAAGGTTACCTTTGATAGTATATTTATAAACATCATCTTTGTTCTCCGCAATACGCAGACAGGGTTCTGCCACGCCGGGCGAATAGGCTAATGAAAGGTCGCGTTGAGAGCTATGTGGTTTGGTAGGAATAACCTCTATTTTTCCGGGCCTTCCCTGTGAGTGATATTCGAGTGCGTCTTCTATGCTTGTGTTTGCCATATTCAGTTAAAAGTTCGTAGAGTTTATAAAGTTAAAGCCGCTTAAAGCAAAGTCTTTACTTCTTTAATTTTTAAATTTAAAATCAATGCCGACAGTGTATATATTTGCCATCGGATAGACAAAAATAGCAAAGAACGCGGAAACTCATACTTTAATTAATCATGAACGAACCTATTAAGCTTACTCAATACAGCCATGGAGCGGGCTGCGGCTGCAAAATATCGCCTAAAATACTCGATACTATTTTGCACTCAGATATCCCAAAAGCAAACTACAAAAACCTGATTGTCGGTAACGAAAGCAAAGACGATGCCGCCGTTTATGACATTGGCGGAGGCAAGGGAATTATCAGCACCACCGATTTTTTTATGCCCATTGTGGATGACCCGTTCACGTTTGGGAAAATAGCTTCTGCCAATGCAATTAGTGATATATACGCCATGGGCGGAACCCCGATGATGGCTATAGCTATACTCGGTTGGCCTATAAATAAAGTGCCTATTGAAGCAGCCCAACAAGTGATGGAAGGTGCGCGTGCTATTTGTGCGGAAATTAATATTCCGCTGGCGGGCGGGCACAGCATTGATGCACCGGAGCCTATTTTCGGATTAGCCGTTACAGGAACGATAGATTTAATTCATTTAAAACGCAATGATATCGCCAAAGAAGGTGATTTGCTTTACCTCACCAAACCATTAGGAGTTGGAATTTTGACTACTGCCGAGAAAAAAGGAATTCTTAAAAAAGAACACGAAGGAGTTGCTGCTTCATTTATGATGAAACTAAATAAGATTGGAGTCGGGTTGGGACAAATAAAAGGAATAAATGCAATGACCGATGTAACCGGTTTCGGGCTGATGGGACACCTGCGCGAAATGTGCGAAGGAAGCGGCGTTTGTGCCACTATTCAGTTCAATAAAGTAAAACAGATTGCCAATTTGGAAGAATATATACTACAAGGCTCAATACCCGGAGGTACACACCGAAATTGGGACAGTTATGGCTTATTTGTGAACCTTGCAGACGAAATACAAAAAGCCATTCTTTGCGACCCGCAGACCAGTGGTGGCTTATTAATTGCCGTTAAACCAAGTGCAAGAAAAGAAGTAGAAGAATTACTTGCGAAGGAAGGATTAGCTGATTTTGCTGAACCTATTGGCGAATTACGATTAAATACCGGAGGCACCTTAATAAATGTTGAATAAATTATCTTTGCATAAGTTTGCCCAAAACTATCACGTCATTGCGAGGAACGAAGCAATCTCTTGAATAATGAATAACGAATATTGAACATCGAATAACGAAGTTTAAGAATGGCTGAAGAAGAAAAAATAGTAGTGCAGACCATGGCTGAAATGAGCGCCAAAGGAGAAATCCCCGAGGTTCTGTTTTGGGTGGGCTGCTCCGGTAGTTTTGATGACCGTGCAAAAAAAATAACCACTTCCATAGTGCGTATACTGCATAAAGCGGGAATAAAATTTGCGGTGCTTGGTACCGAAGAGAGTTGCACAGGTGACCCTGCAAAGAGAGCCGGAAATGAGTTCCTTTTCCAGATGCAGGCGATAAATAACATTACCATATTAAACGGCTATAACGTAAAAAAAATTGTGACCGGATGCCCTCATTGCTTTAACACCATTAAAAACGAATACCCATCCCTGGGCGGCACTTATGAGGTAATGCACCATACTGAATTTATTAAAAACCTGCTCGATAGCGGAAGAATAAAAATTGAGGGCGGTTCTTTTAAAGGCAAAAAAATTGTTTTCCATGACCCGTGCTATTTGGGACGTGGCAATGATATTTATGAAGCTCCGCGTGAAGTGATTTTGAAATTAGACACCATGCTTGCCGAAATGAAACGCAGCAAAGAAAAGAGTTTCTGTTGCGGTGCCGGCGGAGCGCAGATGTTTAAAGAAGCTGAAAAAGGAAACAAAGAAGTTAATATAGAACGCACCGAAGAAGCGCTTACCACCTCTCCTGAAGTGATTGCCACTGCCTGCCCTTTTTGCATGACCATGATGACAGACGGAATAAAACATTTTAATAAGGAAACGGAAGTTAAAGTGTTGGATGTAGCGGAGATTGTGGCTAATAATTTATAGTAAGTTGCAATTATCCGTCCGTGAAATAGAAAAGTCTGATATCGATTCCCTCGTCAAGTATTGGCTGGAATCGGATGAAGCGCATCATGCCGGCATGGGGGTCGACCCTGCTAAAATCCCCGATGAAAAAGCCTGGCGGCTGATGCTTTCCAAACAATTAAATCAAGCCTATAAAGAGAAGCAATCGTATTGTATAATTTGGGAAGTAGATGGAAAAGCGATGGGCCATTGCAATATCAATCCCGTTGTTTTTGGAGAAGAAGCATTCATTCATCTGCACCTGTGGAAATCGGATATACGTAAGAAAGGAATAGGCACCGAATTAGTGAAAATGACCTTGCCTTATTTCTTCAACAATATGCAACTGAAGAAAATATATTGTGAACCCTATGCCTTGAATCCTGCGCCAAATAGGACATTACCAAAATTAGGTTTTGAGTTTGTAAAGGAATATGTAACTGTTCCCGGCTCGTTAAACTTTGAACAACCCGTGCGCAGATGGGAGCTGAGTTTGGAAAAATTTGAGGAAATGAATCTCATATGACCCGCATCAATGCAGGGATTCCGCCTAAAGCACTGACTGACCAGCACCTGCTGGCAGAGCACCGGGAGATAAAACGCCTTCCTACCGTATTCGCCAAAAATACTTACCCCATTGGTATTCCAAAGCAGTTTACACTAGGCACAGGCCATGTGAAATTCTTTTTGGACAAAGGAAAATATACGCTTAAGCGGTACAAATTAATTTATGCAGAATGTACAAAACGTGGTTTTGAAATTACCGATTACAGTTCCAATTGGGAAATATATAACAAATATCCGAAACGCAATAAAGATTATAAAGAAACTACGGAAGCTCTGGAATTATTGATTGAAAGAATTTCTCTAAGACTAGCCACAAGCAAACAAAAGCCGAGGTATTATAAAAAAGAGATTGGAGTGGATAAGGTGCTTGAACTGCTTCGAAAATAATCTCGTTACATATTTCCCATTATAAACTGAACAATTCCTGCCATGGAAATCGCAATGGCGATATACCAAAGAAATCGCTTTTTAGTCATTATAGAAATAGCGGAAATAGCAATTGAAACCTGGAAGAGTGTTACTGCCCTTGCCAGAATTATATGCCTTGACAGGTGTTCGTGCGATTCCTCCTCATCTTCCTGGGCAGTCTTTTTAATATCCGCCTGGTCCGATTTATATTGAGCAATTTTCTTATCAAGTTTAACGGTATCTCCACCTGTATTATTGGCAACCATCAATTGTGTTATCTCCGATTTAATGCCCTTAGCCTGGTAAAATGCCCATTGGTCCGATGCTTTCACTTGCGAAATTAATGCTTCGTCGGAATGATGCCCTGCCTGTAGACTGGAGAGCGCAGCCAGCACAGCCATAAAAGCTGTCGATATGGCTAAATAAAGCGACCATCCTTTTTTCCCTAATTCTTCCGCCTTTTCTTCAATGCTTTCATGCAAATGTTCTGTTGGGACTTCCGGTTCTTCCATAACTATGAGATTAGATTGTAAAGTTACTAAAGTTTATAAAGCCCTGAACTTTTTCCAAAGGATGTCTCCGCACAACTTTATTAACTTTACAAACTTTATAAACTCTTTGACTAAGGTAATCATATATACAGATGGCGCATCACAAGGCAATCCCGGGCCGGGAGGCTTTGGCGTTGTAATGATGTCAGGGAATAAGCGCAAAGAAATTTCGCAAGGCTTTCGCTTAACCACGAATAACCGCATGGAATTAATGAGCGTAATTGTTGCGCTGGAGGCCTTAAAGCAACCACAGTTGGATGTAACAATATTCAGTGATTCTAAATATGTAGTTGATTCCGTGAGCAAGGGCTGGGTATTTGGATGGAGCAAGAAAAACTTTCACGGCAAAAAAAACCCTGACCTCTGGAAACGGTTCCTGTTAATATATCCTACGCAAAAAATAAAATTCGTTTGGGTGAAGGGCCATGCCGCCAATGTGGAAAATGAACGATGCGATGTATTGGCTGTAGCTGCAGCACAATCGCGGCATTTACATATTGATGAGGGGTATGAAAAAAGTATTGATTAGTTAATAAAGACCTCACCCTACCCTCTCCTACAAGGAGAGGGAAATTTCATCAAGTTCGCGTGCCAATCTACCTTCTACTTATAGGAGAAGAACCAAGGATGAGGTCTGATTTAATCTAAAAGATAGTTCCGTTAAGACCTTACTTTTCCCTCTCCTATAAGGAGAGGGAAAAGCAAAATCAAGGATTATCCTGTACCTTCAATAATGTTATATCATATATAACCACTGCACCGGGTGGTATCTTATCATGATCTCCGGCTATGCCGTGAGCAAGAAAAGAAGGAAGAATAAATAAACCCTTATCGCCGACTTTCATTAGTTGTACCGCCTGGTGAACGCCGCTCTCCACATCGTCTTTATCAACCCGGAATTCGCGTGGTCCATCCGTTTTAGAATCATAGCAAAGAGTACCATCCAGTAGTTTTATGGAATAAGCAATTTGAACATAATTGCCTGCTTTTGCAAGTTCGCCTTTGCCATGTGCATATATCATATAATGGATACCAGTCCCTGTAGTTTGCATAGTGTATTCATGCATTTTTACATACTGGTTTATTTCATCCGTTTCTTGCCTGATATACTTTTGTTGTGAAGGAATTAATTGCTTGTTTATTTCCTGCGTGTTAGGCGGAACAAAAGAATTATCATCTTGCTGCGGGTCGTGATGGCAGGCTGCAAGAGAAAAACAAAAAATAAATACAATAAGAAAACGCTGCATTTACAAGGTTATTTTCCTTTTAGTTCCTGCTTATATTGAGAAAGTAAATTCAGGAATTTTAAAATGGTTTCATCCATCGACAAATCGCTGCGGCCTCCGGCAGCATTAACATGTCCTCCGCCATTGAAGTTTTTACGTGCAAACTGGTTCACATCAAACTTGTCTTTCGAACGGAATGAAATTTTTATTTCACCATCTAATTGTTCCGTAAAAAGCGCAGAAAAAACAATTCCTTTTACCGAGATAGGTTCATTGACCAAACCTTCCGTATCGCCTTCTTTGTAATCGAAACGTTTTAGTTCACTTTGTGTGAGCGTAATAAATCCGGTTGCAAAATCCGGAAATATTTTCATTTTTTCCATTACAGCATAACCAAGTAAACGTAACCGTATATCGCGATTGTTATCATCTACAAAGCGGTGCACTTTGGTAGCTTCCGCTCCGTGTCGCATTAAATCGGCTACCACATCATGCGTGTGTGCGGTTGTACTTGCAAAACGGAACGAACCCGTATCGGTCATAATACCAGCATACAGACAATTGGCAATATCCTTGTGAATTCTCTTATTATCGCCTAACAGTGTAATAAAATCATAAACTAATTCAGCAGTAGAAGAGGCCCCGGTATTATGAAATGCAAAATCAGCAAAATCTTCCGGCTGAGGATGATGGTCAATAACCAATCTTTTTGCCTTCGATTTCTTTACTGCCACTTCAAGGCCTTCTATACGTTTTAATGAATTAAAGTCCAAAAATATAATCAGGTCCGCTTTAGCTATGGCTTGGTTAGCAGGGGAGGGAGTTTTTTCAAAATCAATAACCGATTTGTTTCCGGGCATCCATTTCAAAAATTCAGGATATCCGTTTGGGGAAAGTACGCTTACAGTATGCCCTATTTTTTCCAGGTAGTGTTTCATACCAAGGGAAGAACCTACAGCATCGCCATCCGGCGATCTGTGCATAATAATAACCACCTTGCATGGTTCATGCAAAATCTTATTTATTGCTGAAAACTCTTTATCGGTTAGCACGTGAAATTGTGTTTGAGATGCAAATTTAGCAGGATTAGGTAGATAAAGAAATTTATCTTTGCGCTCAATTTAAAAAAACATACAGATTATATGGCCACAAACAGAACATTTACAATGGTAAAACCGGACGCTTTCGGAGCCGGAAATTCAGGAGCAATTCTGAGCATGATTGAAAAAGCAGGATTTAAGCTTATAGCAATGAAAATCACAAGATTAACCAGCGAAACAGCCGGTAAGTTTTATGAAGTACATAAAGAACGCGGTTTCTACGGAGAACTGGTGGAATTTATGTCATCGGGACCTATTATCGCAGCTATTTTGGAAAAAGATAATGCAGTAGCTGATTTCCGTAAATTGATTGGTGCAACCGACCCGGCTAAAGCCGATGAAGGAACAATCCGTAAACTATATGCTAAATCGATGGGAGCCAATGCAGTACATGGTTCCGATAGCGATGAAAATGCGGCCATTGAAAGCAATTTCTTCTTTTCGCACCTGGAAAGAGTATAATGAAGGTAAAGGTTTATAAAGTTAGAAAGTTTATAAAGTTAGGGCTTACCTTTTTCTTTATAAGCTTTTTACTTTTTACTTCCACCTTAAGTGCGCAAACAAAGAAAGACACCTCCTACGGAGGTATGTTTTCATTTGGTATGCGAAATACCATCAGTGCCTTTACCGATGCCCAAAGCATAGGTATGGGCGCAGGTGGTGAGTTTAGAATAAGGCTGGCTAAGCAAATAAACACCGAATGGTTTGCCGATTACATTGCCACTGATATACAAGGCTTAGGATATCGCCACGATGCGCATATTGGCTGGTCGGTACTTTTTTATTTCAGTAACAACCCTATGCAAAAAGGGAAAGTCACTCCCTATTTTTTAGCGGGCCATTGTTTTGACTATACCGAAGTGGTTTCCGAATGGCCCGGAGTTCAAACAGGCGTAAGATGGAGCAGCGCTGTGCAGTGCGGTTTCGGCATACATTATAATATCACGAAATTTTTTGATATTTCCCTGCTATCGCAATATATGGTGCACCTGGGAACCGATATTAATTCGAGTATTGCAACTGACCCTGCTACAGGCTACAATTATATGAACATTACCCGCCAATCAGGATTTTCACTGGAAGGCCACCTGCTTACTACCCTTAGTGTTAACTATCAATTAGGAAAGTTATGGGGAAAGAAGTAAAAAAGGGAAAAGTAGAAGGTAGAAAATTTATAAAGTGGGGGCTTGCCTTTTGCTTTATAAACTTTCTACTTGTCACTTTCAACTGTGTCGCTCAATCCGATACCACTTTTAAGTATAAAGGAATTCTGAGGGGTACGGCCAATTTTGCACTAGGCGATATGCCTCAAAATAAAATTACCAATGCCTATCTCACAGGTAACCTGGAATATTATGCTGACAGTAAAATATCCATTCGCGGGGACCTTTATTTGTTTCTTAACTCACTTACCAAAAACAGCGTACTAAAAAATAATGATGCCCTTTACTTTGGCGCGTTTTACCATTTTCTGCCTAACCGTCATTTTGACCCATTGCTTGGCTTTCAGCCCGGCATAAGCCAGACACAATTTATTGGAGATAATGGTACGCTGGAAGGATCAACTATTTGTCCGCTTACCTCCTTTATGTGTGGTTTTAATTATTATGCTGAACAATGGTTCCATTTTCAGTTAAACATCCGCTACACTATTGGCGAACATGTTACTACCGGCGATGAAACCAATATCAGTGAAATAAGTTTCAACTTCGGACTGGGCTTCAATATCAATGCGTTGAAGAAGAAAAAATAAAGTCCATTAAAGTTCGCATATTGCGAACTTTTCATTATCTTTGTCTTTTAAAATAGAATGAATATTGTTGCTTTTAGGACATTACGGGCATTTTATGAAAAAAATGCAGATTGTGAAAATCAACTAAAGACATGGTATAAAGAAGCAACTAAAGCTAATTGGAAATCTCCTAATGAAATAAAGAAAATCTTTACAAGCGCATGCATCTTAACTGATAATCGAATGGTCTTTAATATTAAAGGAAATAAATATAGGTTGATTGTAAAATTCAATTACAAATATGGATGGGCTTGGATACGTTTCATCGGCACGCATGCCGAATATGATAAAATAAATGCAGCAACAGTTTAATTGAAATAATTATGAAAATGGCACCCATTAAAAACGAAAAAGAATATCAGGCAGCATTAAAGAAACTGGAAAAAGTTTTTGATGCAGAACCAGGTAGCCCGGAAGGAGATATTGGTGAGGTACTTGTTTTATTAATTGAAGATTATGAAAAAAAACATTTTCCGATAGATGCACCAGACCCTATTGAAGCTATTAAATATATTATGGAAGAAAAGGGATTGACCAATAAGGATATTATACCTTATTTTGGCAGCAAGAGTTTGGTGAGTGCAGTTTTAAATCGCCGAAGAAATCTTTCATTGAAGATGATAAAATCACTCCATGAAGGCTTGGGCCTGCCATATGAAATATTAATGGCTTCGTAATTTAGGGTGAGTTTTAATATAAGATGCGAAAAATTACCGGACAGGACCTTTCCCTATTGCCTTCATCTCCACCTGCAACCCTTTCAGCATATTCATAATGCTGGCGTAGTTCAGTTCTTCTTCTTTATAACCGCCCACATTCAGCGACCAAACATATTCCCATACTTCTAAAATATCGGGGGCTTTTAACTCGTAAGGCTGGTAGGCTTTATTATCGGCGACAAGCATAAGGAGGTCCTTCTTCTTCGGGTTTTTAAATACCCTTTTATATACTATCCCCTCCGATTTGGTAAGGAACACATAGGTAAGGCCATCTTTTATTTCATTAAAAGACTCTACAAACTTGCACACCACAAAACTGCCATCACGCAAAGGCGGCATAGAATCTCCTTTAATTGGAAAAGCCCGGTGTTTGCCTGCCGGCAGAAAAGGTAATTTAATGCGTTGCAACCGCTCCACATATTCCGGATCGGCATACCCATTCAGGTAACCTGCCGAAGCTTTCATGGATATTAATTCTATCTCCTCGTTATTATCCTCATTTATTATAACCGGGAAGAGCAACCGGTTATTCCCGATTCGCATCAGCCCGTCCAAATTGGTTTTGGTAAGATCGCCGCGAAGCAACGCATCAATAGAGATATGGAAATAGTTAGAGAACTTTATCAGCATCTCTACGGAAGGTTCACTCCTACTCTCTTCATATGAACCGAGGCGTGCCTTGGTAATACTGAGCTTATCGGCTAACTGCTGCTGAGTGAAATTTTTCAAATCTCTCAGGTGACGGATGTTTTTTGCTACTTTTGACATGTATCTACAATTTGTAGGCAAATATAGCTAAAATTTTTAGTTCCTTTGCATTGTTGATTTTTTAAATTATGAAACGCAAGGATAATTCATCGGGTTTTGTCCTCAGTTTCAAATCAAAAGGCCCGGCCATAGATAATTAACCGGAAGCCGACCATAATCGGGGGTATTTTTGCCAAAGGGTGCCCCCTGAAAATGGGAAGAAATATTTCCTACACTACTTTTCTTTTACAATTTTACTCCTACGGAGTTATGCCTTAATAATATTTTGTTTACTTCCCAAAAAGTCATTAACCCGCATTTGCTACCCATTTGCCCTGCAAAAAAATTATAGCAAACTTCCATTCCTATATCGCGACCGCTGTGACATGAACGTAAGTAGAATAATACCAATCAATTAAACCACCCATTCTTTGTTTTTCGCATTTCCTAAAACATGCAAAAAGTGTGAAGTAACGTGAAGTAAAGGAGCGCAAAAAAATCAGGCTTTTTCTCCAGGGTCTATAATTGCCTTATTAAGCATGATATACACAACCACCAAAACCGCCACCGAAGCGGTAATTACAAACGTATATAAAGATCCGAATTTATACCATATAAAACCAGCAAGGGTACTTGCAATAAGCGTTGCAATACTTTGCAAACCCGAGAACATACCAATAGCCGTAGCGGTATCTTTTTTATCAGACACCTTGCTGATCCAAGCTTTGGAGATGCCTTCATTGCAGGAATAAAACAAGCCATAACAGAACAGCAGAAAGGCATAGACATATACATTATCATTAATGCCCATTCCAAAATAAACGAATGCGAAAATCAGTAATCCGATAATGAATATCTTTTTCAATCCGATTCTATCAGCAATAATACCCACAGGAAACGAAGTAAGCGCATACACCAAATTATAGAAAATGTAAATACCGATAAGTACCAAATCTGAGGTGCCGGATTCTTTCATTTTTAAAATCAGGAATACATCGGAACTATTGAACAGTGTAAAAAATACAAGGCCAATAACTAATGATTTATAAGCTGCGGTACTGCGTTTCCAATAATCAAATTTGGGAAATAAACGGGTATATAGGGGCACAAAATTTTGTGCCCTTATCTCATTATTTTTAGCCTTCATATTCTTATCCTTAATTAAAAAAGTAAGCGCCACCGCTACTATCCCCGGAAAAATAGAGAATAAGAAAAGTGTTTTATAATTTCCCGGATGATATATAAGAAATAGTAATGCAATAGAGGGGCCAATAGCTGCACCAACTGTATCCATAGAGCGGTGGAAACCGAATACTTTACCTCTGTCAGTATGGGCTGATTCATCGGAAAGAATGGCATCGCGGGCGCCTGTGCGCAGGCCTTTTCCAATCTTATCGAAGGTGCGGCCAAGCAAAACCCAAAAAGGATTTACTATGAAAACTACCATAGGTTTAGCTAACGCACTAAGCCCATATCCCCACTGGACAAAGGGTGCACGTTTACCCACATTATCCGATATCTTTCCGAAATAGCCTTTGCCTAATCCGGCAACAAATTCGGCGAAGCCCTCCAAAATTCCAATAATTAAAACAGAGAAGCCAATGGATTTAAGATAGAGCG
>DATHOL010000487.1:0-6583 GCA_035484895.1 Bacteroidia bacterium
CCCGTAATGGTAAACCTGTGCGGGTTGAGTGATGTAAAGCGGATAGTATCGCCAATCATATATCGCCATAATCCACCGCTGGTCGAAATAATCAACGCATAATCTTCTCCTTCTTTTACTTCTGAGAGGGATAGCGTAGGTGACCTGTCAGCGAGATTTTTTACCGGCAAAAATTCATAGTAAATGCCATAGTCGAGCATCAGTAGCAAATCGTTCCGGCTTAAACTGTCCTGTATGCCAAAAAAACCTTCTGAAGCATTATATACTTCCCAAAAATTAATGTCCAACGGCTTGAATAGGGTTTTAAATTGTTCTTCATAGGGGTCAAAGTTTACACCACCATGAATAAATACTTCCATGTCGGGCCATTGGTCGGCGAGTCTTTTCTTTCCGCTTAGCTTTAATGTATGTCTCAATAAAACCATCATCCAGGAAGGAACGCCGCTAACGCAGGTCAGGTTTTCTTTTATTATAGCATGGGCAATCTTGTCCATTTTCGACTCCCATTCGCTCATTAAAGCAATACTTGGTTCCGGTGCACGGAAAAACTCAGCCCATGTAGGCAGGTTTTCTAATAAAATAGCTGAAAGGTCTCCGTTACGGGCATAGGTGTTGTGCTCATCTTCTTTATGTGAACCCGAAAGAGAGAGGGTTTTACCATCAAACAAATGGGTTTGCGGGTAGGCATTGCAATAAAGGCTTAGCATGTCTTTTCCGCCTTTAAAATGGCAATCGTTCATCGATTCCATACTTACCGGAATAAACTTGCTTTTACCACCCGAAGTGCCCGACGATTTAGCAAACCAGCGTATTTCCCCGGGCCATAAAATATCTTGTTCTCCCTTTCGTAATCGTTCAACATAAGGTTTTATGTCTTCATACTCTTGTATCGGGACACGCATTTTATATTCCGCTTCTGATGTAATAGAAGCATATCCGTATTTTTTGCCCCACTCCGTATTTTTAGCTGTATCCAACAATCGGATAAACCATTCATGCTGCACCTCCTGCGGATATTGAATAAATAACTCAATCTGGTGCATGCGCTTTTTCATGAGCCATGAAACTATAGAATTGATAATCGGCATTCAGGTGAGTTATTGAATTACAAAGTTGTAAAAATAATTGCAATGTATCAAGAACATATCGTTAATATTCATTTGTCAGTTGCCATTCAATTGAAAAAACTTATACTTGCATACTTAATAAGTAATTACAGAAAAATGCTTAATATTATTTTATTCGGGCCTCCCGGTGCAGGAAAAGGAACGCAATCACTAAAAATTGCCGAAAAATTCGGACTCATACATATTTCAACCGGTGATTTGCTAAGGGCTGAAGTGGCAGCCGGAACTGAGTTGGGTAAAGCGGCTAAAAGCCTTATGGATAAAGGTATATTGGTAAGCGATGATATTGTAATCGGAATGTTGGATTCTAAAATTAGTGGTAATTCTTCCGCAAAGGGTTTCATTTTTGATGGATTCCCCAGAACATTGCCGCAGGCAAAAGCGTTGGATGAATTGCTTTTAAAATACAAGCAATCCATCAATATTACGTTGGCACTTGAAGTGGACGAGGAGGAACTGTACAACCGGATTTCACTTCGTGGAAAATCATCGGGCCGGGCTGACGACCAGGATAAAAACACCTTCCTTAAACGCATGCAAGTGTATAATACGGAAACAGCACCCCTTAAAAATTATTATAAAAGCAAAGGGGTTTTGGTGCCCATTAATGGAATAGGGGAGATAGATGATATATTCAATTCATTGTGCTCAGAGATTATTAAACGGGCATAATACTGTTCATTAGTATTTGTCTTTCAGTTCTGCCTTATTCTATTTTTTCAATAATTTTGTAAGTAACATTCTTTACCTAACCAGATAAAGTGGCAGAAACAGTCTATTTCGGATATATTTATATTCACTTGTGGGAGCTTTTGGCATTGCCATTTTACATGGGGGTTATTTTGCTTATTGCTAATTTCTACAAGCGCAGAAAAATGCAGAGTAACCCCATTTATAAATATTATACCTGGGGGCTTCTTGCGAAAATGTTGGGTGGTATAGGCTTTGTGTTGGTTTACTTGTATGTGTATAACGGAGGCGATACAACCAACTATTTTGAATCGTCGATGGCGATGAATAATCTTTTATCTACGGATTTTTCTGCCTGGCTGCAAAATGAATTCGGAAGTGCTAACCTGGAACATTTTTCGCTCTTTAGCAACGATACAGGATATCCTCTACCTTATTTGTATTTCGATACTCAAACTTATATGGTAATCCGGTTAATTAATCCTTTACTGGTATTGACTTTTAGCAGCTATTTACTAACTACCATTCTGCTTGATTGGATTGCTTTTGCCGGTATCTGGAGGCTATTTATAGTGTTTTCAGAACATTACCCGAATCGCAAGAAATTATTTGCATTTGCTATTCTTTTTTTTCCATCCGTTGTATTTTGGGGTTCCGGAATACTGAAAGATACTATTACCCTTTCCTGCACCGGCTGGGTGGTTTATTGCATTCACCGCTTATTTATTTTAAAGAAAAACAGGTTTCGATTGTCTATTGTACTTATAATAAACCTACTGCTTATCTTTTTTATTAAACCGTATGTAATTTTCGCTTTGCTTCCGGGTACCCTTATCTGGGTTTTTTCATCTTCCATTGCTTCTATCCGTAATGTGGCGTTTCGCTTTCTTATTATCCCTTTTATATTTGTAATAAGCATCGGCGGCGGAATTTATTTGCTTTCATTTTTCGGTTCCTACATGGGTAAGTTTGCATTGGATAAAATTGCTAATACGGCTATCGTTACCCAAAACGATTTAAAAAAAGAATATTATCATGGCCACTCTTTTGACATAGGATTGACTGATCCTTCGCCTACGGGTTTGATGAAGAAGTTTCCGGAAGCTTTTGTGGCAGGAATTTACCGCCCTTATTTATGGGAGAGCGGGAATGTTGTAATGTTAATCTCAGGGTTGGAGAATACCTTATTGTTGATCCTGACCTTCAGTTCCATATTTCGAACGAATCTTATTGTGTTTTTCCGGAAATTAATCCGGGAACCTATCCTCTTCTTTGCACTTTCCTTCTCGGTTTTTTTGCCTTTAGTGTAGGCATAACAACATCCAACTTTGGCGCTTTGGTTCGGTTTAAAATTTCCTATCTGCCCTTTTTCCTATGCGCTCTTTTTATACTTATCAAGCGAAAAGATGAGGAAGTTGAACTAACAAACGTTAAGAGAACGAGAACCTCAAAAGCTATAAGATTTAGGCCAAGAGCAGTAAATCCGGTTTGATATTATTGCCCTGAATCATCCTTCAGCCTTTGCTGTATTTTATTGTTTTCCACCAGTTGAATCCGCAAATCCGCTAATGGTTGACCCTCGGCTTTCTTTGATTCCATATCACTAATCTTGCCTTTTAAATCGCTTTCACGGTCCTGGTAAACAGATAACAAACCGGACAAAGCATTTTTGGCATAATACTTCACATAGCGGTTGTCACCATTCTTGGCCAAGTTTTCAATGATAGGTAATCCCCTTAAAACAGCCGTATCATTGCATTGCTGAAGGAATTTACCATAAATAGCTACATAAGGTATTTGCTCAAATCCGGTTACTTTATCCTGCATTTTTACAAAGAAGTTATTGCATGAATCGTTGCCGTATTGAACATAAATGGATGCTATGGCCAATAGTATTTCCTTTTCATCGGTATTTTCAAGTGACTTGGCATATTTCATGGCTTCGTTTTTATTTACCTTGGCTATGCCCGACAATCCCGCCGACTCCACTTTATACGAACTGTCATTGATGGCTTTTCTATATAGTGAAATAAGGCTGCCGTCTTTGTAATTGGCAGATAAAGCTGTTAATGCTTCCGCTCTTACATTTGATGAACTGTCGTGAGAAGCTAACTCAATTAAAATGCTTTTTAATTCAGGTGTGCTGTCAGTAGCTAATTTTTGAATAGCCATTCTTCTAAACATCCAAAACCGGTCATGAAAAGCTTTCATTAAAGTTGCTTTTGCTCCGGCATCATCCAAATGCCCGGAAAGGTCGGATAATGCTTCGTAGCGATCCAGGTAAAGTGGAAGGTGTTCATATTGGTATTCCCTTTCAGCTATTGACATACTCTCGGTTTTTACACTTACCAGCATCATCTTTTGCCCATCTGCCACCACTAAATCAGGTGCTGAAGAAACATCAAATGAATAAGTATTTTTGGTTTTGTCCATAATAACCAAATGGCTTTCCTTTTTGCCGTTGCTATATACATCAATATGGATTGGCATATAATACACGGGGTTCTTGGTTAAGTCCTGTGTTTGCTCAATAGTTACAATTTCCTTGTGCGATGCGGCATCGTAAGTATGATTGATATTTAATACCGGATACCCTTTATTGTAAAACCATTCATTAAAGAACCAGTTCAAATCTTTTCCGGTTACTTTTTCAAAAGCCAGTCTTAGCTGTGGAACTTCCGCAGACGTGTATTGATTAGTATGAAGATAGAGGCTTAATGAATTAAAGAATGCGGTATCGCCAACTACGTTCCGCAACATATGTAAAATGCCTCCACCTTTATTGTATGAAATAGCATCAAAAATATCTTCCCGGTCTTTGTAGTAAAAATCGACTAGGTCGTGCTGGTTGGAGCCACTCTGAATGTATTCATTTACACTTTGGCGCAGATACTGGTCGGCGCAATCTTCGCCCCAGGCATGCTGCCTCCAAAGGAATTCCGAATAATCGGCAAAAGATTCGTTGAGTGAAATATTAGACCATGATTCGCAGGTAACCATGTCGCCAAACCAATGGTGGAATAACTCATGCGAAATAATATCTTCGCTTGTGCTGAGCGGATCGTCTATCAATTCTCTTTTTGTCTTATTCAGAAAATCGCCATGCAGGGTAGCAGTAGTGTTCTCCATAGCGCCCGAAACATAGTCGTGTACTATAACCTGGTCATACTTGTTCCATGGGTATTGGAAATGCAGTACATTGGAAAAGAACTCAATCATCTGCGGAGTTTTTCCGAATATATCTTTTGCATAAGGTGCGTATTTAGCATCTATATAATAATCTACATTTTTGCCTCTCCATTTATCATGAATAATGGAGAATGGGCCAACTGCCATCATTACTAAATACGGAGGAATACCCGGTTTCATTACCCAATGGTCGGTACGGGTATTGTCTTTGTTCTCAATAGAAGAAACCATATCTCCATTGGATAAAGTCTTCTCGGTCTTTTCTACGGTCATGTATATTTCTTCCGTCTGGCGTTGGTTAGGCTTGTCGATAGTCGGGAACCAGCAAGAGTTATCTTCTGTTTCGCCCTGTGTCCATATTTGGCGGGGTTTTGTTTTATCTTTTCCATCAGGGTTGATAAAGAACAATCCCTTGTGAGAAGTTATAGCTGCGCTTCCACCTTGTTCTTCTTTTAAGTCATTGGGTTTTGATGTATAGTCAATGTAAATGGTGTACTCTTCTTTGTTGCTATACGTTTTATCGAGGCTGATATGAAGTTGCTTGGTATCTTCATAAGTATAGTGTAAAGGCTTTTTCTCTTTACCTTTCATAATGCTTACTTCGTGAATTTCCATTCCTTTGGCATCCAGCGTTAGCGTATCAGTAGGATAGAAGTAGGATTTTAAAGTTATGGTAGCTTTTCCGTACAGGTATTGCTTGGCATAGTCGAAACTTACATGCAGCTCGGTATGTATAAGCTGGTTTATCATGGGGGCTGTTCCTCTGTAATTTTCAAAAGCCACTTTTGGGCTGGTATCCTGCACGGGCATCATTTTTACATTTTCCATTGAGTCTACCCTTGACATGGCGACCAATGAATCTATTAAATGAGATGCAGTTAAGGAATCCGCTTTCCGGGTAGAGGCTGATGTAGCTGTTGAGTTTTTTGATGATCCGCAAGAACCGAATATCGTTACTATTATAGCTATGGCTATTGAATTCCTGATACCGTTATTTTTCATGATTTGCATTTTTTTAGACTTCAAAGATGCCAAAAATTCCCTTTGCTTTCTTAATTATTTACTTTTGTGGCATGTTCAAATGAATCCTATGGGAAAAGCAAAGGTTAACAATCAAGAGTTTTTAATTAAAGAACACGCCAATAAGCCATTCAGCTATGAGGTGAATGGCAAGCCTGTGGAACTGGATGCCTACCTGAACCGCAACGGAATGCTTTGTTTCCTGTATAATAACCATTCATACCAGGCAGAATTGATAAGCTATAACGAGAATGATAAGATTGCCGTTATTAAGCTCAATAATGCCCGTTATGAAGTAAAACTGAAAGATGATACCGACCTTTTGCTGGAGGAATTGGGCATTAGTAATAAAACCCAAAAGGTGCAAAGCATCAAAGCGCCCATGCCCGGTCTTGTTTTAGAAGTTAAAGTGAAAGAAGGCGATGAGGTTAAAAAAGGTGATGGATTGCTTATTCTGGAAGCTATGAAAATGGAAAACCTTATCAAAGCCCAATCAGATGGCAAGGTTAAGAAGGTGCATATTGCCAAAGGCGCCAAGGTGGAGAAAAACCAGCCTA
>DATHOL010000488.1:0-2461 GCA_035484895.1 Bacteroidia bacterium
AATACTCACTTCTTTGCCAAACAAGTAATCGCAGTGGTAGTAGCTTCTATTTATGCCTTCTTATTTACCTACATAATGCTTTGGTTAATTAATAAGATTACTCCGGTTAAAGTTGCAATTGAGCATGAAGATGCAGGGCTAGATTCCGCTATACATGGCGAGAAGGCATATGATGAAGGGGTTTTGTAGAGAATATTGACATAGCTATGATTAAAAAGGGGGAGGTGAGAATGATTTTAAAATATTTCTTGCCTCCTTTTTTTTGTGTAGTAATGATAGGTTGTACTTCTACCTCATACACGGCAAAAAAATTTAATAAGTATCGAGTAAGAACTATGGTTTATATTAAACCATGTATAAGTGTTGGGTTAGTTAAAGAGGCAAATAAGGATATTTATAATGATTCATTAACAAAAATTTCACAGGATGTAGTAGATAGTGTGCTTTCCAGAAAGAAGCAAAAATATAACCTTACGGAACAAATTTTTATTAATAATAGTTATCCTGATTCCATTGAACAGCGTATTATTAAATTAAGTTATTCATTTGCTATTTCACATAAACGGGATACCATTAAAATAGATGAGTGTTTGCATCACCTTATTCAAAAATCTTCCGGTAATTATGTTTTAATGTTAGTTGTAAAAGGATTTAAAAGAACAGATGATAACTACAGTAAAAAGATGCTTAAAACTATAGGCATTGCTGCTCTCACACTTGGAAAATATACTACTGTTTGGTATAAAGCAAATTCAATACTTTATATGATGGTTGCAGATAAAAACGCTAATAAAATTATTTATTTTGATCAACTTGAGGGTGGTGACCCTACCAATATAAAAGATATGGAAGGTCAGATAAGTTTATTAATTTCCTCATTTAGGGAATAATAATTCATTTTCAATTCTGAGGAATGAATTAATGGCTCATAACTTACAACTGTTTTTTTCTATTTCCCCGTAATCTTAAACTCCGTTCTACGGTTTAATTGGCGGCCTTCATCGGTTACATTGGTTGCCACCGGGCTATCAGCACCATAGCCTCTTGATGTCATACGCTTGGCAGCAATACCATGTGATGTGAGATATGTAACTACAGATTTAGCGCGGGCAGTTGAGAGGCTTAAATTTAAAGAAGCTGTTCCTTTATTATCCGTATATCCTGCAATTTCGATGGTTAGGGTAGGGTATTTGTTCAGCAAATCAATTACACGTTGCAACTCCGGATTTGATTCTTTACGCAATGTAGATTTGCCAAAGTCAAAGAATATGTTGCGCAATGCAATATGGCTGCCAACTTCCAATGGTTGCAGTGCAACATCTTTTTCTATTTCACGGTAGTGAGATGAATCCGTTAAATCAATATTGGCAGAGTAGAAAAGGTATTTATCTGCGGTAACTGCAATGCCATAATTAATGCCTGACGAAAGCGATACTACATATTGTCCGGTTGTGCTATCGGTATTAAATAAAGCTATGGGTTTATTTCGTTTGTTATCTACCAATTTAATAGTTGCATAAAGTGGCTTATGTGTTTCGGAGTCCACCACAGTACCTCTCAGCAATGCCTTGTTAGAGGCAGCAATGGTAACCGCGCCGGTCATCATTATATCTCCCACATTTGCTGTGATTCCGGATAAGGTATTAGAAGCACTACTAACAACCATAGGCTTTTCAGAACCGAGAAAGTTAATCATATAAATATCCATTTCGCCCATTCCGTTATTCTGGTTGGAAGAATAGTAAGCATGTTTATTATTGGCAGGCGCTACAAAAAATGCATCATCGCCGGGAGTGTTGATCGGGTATCCCATATTTTCAGGTGCTGCCCATGCGCCATTGGTAAAGGTTGATTTAAAAATATCATAACCGCCCATCGTATTGTGCCCGGTAGAACTGAAATAAAGTGTACTTCCATCAGCAGAAAGAAAAACACCAGCTTCATCGTATTGCGTGTTGATAGTTGCACCCAGATTTTGCGGTTCGGTCCAGTTTCCATTTCCATCTGTAGTAACTTTCCAAATATCGCCCATGCCATATCCGCCTATGCGGTCGCTTATAAAGTAAAGTACCTTTCCATCTGATGAAACTGTAATAGCCGATTCTTTTCCATTGGAATTTACTTTGGCATTCATTCGTTCGGGAGCGCTCCACACATTATTGGCAAGATGGGTTTGATACAAATCCCCGTTGGCGTTAGTTCTGTATATATATAAAGTCTGTCCATCGGGAGACATGCCTGCGGTAGCTTCATGTGATTTGGTATTCACGGGAGCACCCAAGTCCTGCGATGTGCTCCAGGTTCCATTTTTATTGTAGGAAACAAAAATATTTTCAAAGGTTTCCCCATCCTTAGGATCTGTCTTATATTTTGAAACTGTAGGCATACGGCTGGTATAAATCAATTTCGATTCATCGGCACTTACAAGCGGACGGTATTCCGGGTATTTAGTATTAATGTT
>DATHOL010000489.1:0-2164 GCA_035484895.1 Bacteroidia bacterium
CTAAAGCATCTGCTACTGAAGTCGCCGAGCCTGTTACCCGTTTTTCGAACTCCGGCCGATTTTATTCACCATTAGTGAGAAGTATTGCCCAAAAAGAGGGTATCCCTTCTAATGAACTGGAAACCATCCAAGGTAGTGGAAAAGCAGGAAGGGTTACCAAAAATGATATTATATCGTATTTGCCGGCACGCCAGGCTGGTGGAGGCGCAACTACTAAGCCAGTTTCCGTGCAGGAAACTGTAACTACTGTAATAAAAGAAGCTCCTGCCAAACCAATGCCTATTGGCGTTAATGATGAAATTATTGAAATGGACCGCATGAGGAAACTTATTGCGGACCATATGGTGATGTCGAAACGGGTTTCTCCGCACGTTACTTCCTATGTTGAAGCAGATGTTACCAACTTAGTTATCTGGAGAGAAAAGATTAAAAAGGAATTTGAAAAGAAAGAAGGCGAAAAACTCACCTTCACACCCATATTTATAGAAGCTACAGTTAAAGCGTTGAAGGACTACCCGATGGTGAATGTATCTATAGATGGCACCAAAATAATCCGTCATAAAGATATTCATATTGGAATGGCTGTGGCCTTGCCAAGCGGTAACCTGATTGTTCCTGTAATTCGGTATGCGGACAGAAACAGTTTATTGGGAATTACCAAACAGGTAAATGACTTAGCCGGACGCGCACGTATCAATAAGCTTGTCCCTGATGATACACAAGGCGGAACTTTTACAATTACTAATGTAGGTACTTTTGGAAACATAATGGGAACCCCCATCATCAACCAACCACAAGCAGCTATTCTGGCGACCGGAATTATAAAGAAGAAACCGGTAGTATTAGAAACCCCTACAGGAGATGTGATTGCTATTCGCCATATGATGTACTTATCACTTTCATACGACCATAGGGTAGTGGATGGTGCATTGGGTGGTAGTTTCCTGAAAAAGATAGCAGACTACCTGGAAGGATTTGATATTAACAGGAGCACTTGGTAAAATCTGTTTTATTTATTAAACGGATTTGAATAAATATTAGCTCCAAACCCTTCAAAGGGCTTTGAGTAATTGCCAGTCGGGTTCCGACTTGTAGCTATCTGAATTTTGTTATATTTGTCTTTCATCATCTGAATAAAATGACAAATAGCGTAATTACTAAACTCTACAGTAATAGGCTAGCCTATATCCTATCGTTGGTTTGGTTGTTATTATCGTCTTCTCTGATAGGTCAACCTTCCACCGCAAAAAGCCCCGAAGAAAAATATTGGCTCAGGAAAGCAGACGGTCAATGGAAAAAAGCACACATAGCCAAAGCGCTCGATTATTATAAAAAGGCGTATTCTGTAAATCCACACAACAGTTATACCAATTTCCAGGTGGGTGCCATTTATTTTGTTACCGATTCGGTGAAAATTAAAGCGCTTCCGTTTTTTCAAAATACAATTAAGTACTCCCCTTCCGGCATTGATGACACTATTATTGATGCCTATTATTATATGGCCTATTGCTATATGCTGAGGGAAAAATACGATAGTGCTGCCACTTGTTTTAAGTTATATGAAACACATCTCGATAATGTAAAAATGAACCGGGAAGCGTTTAAGGAAATGGCAACCAACCTGGCAGTATGCAAAATGGCACCCGCTATATTGAAAAGAGCACCCGATTCAACATCAATACTTATTACTGGTAAAAAGCAGCCCACATACGTTAAAGTTGCCCAAAAGGAAATCAACACCCAATTTCCGGAGTATTCACAAATAGTTTATGGCAATGACTCCAGCATGCTTTTTACATCCCGCAGGCCTGCCAGCCAGAAAGGCAAAATGGATGACATTACCGGGCGATATTATGAGGATACTTATATTACTAAAAAGGACAGTAATGGTTATTGGTCTCCCCCCAGCCTGTTTGCAAAGCAACTGAATATACCTCCGAAAAAATTGAATATGGCAACGGTGTCATTGTCTGATGATGGAAATACACTTTTAATTTACCGCAATGGAGATATCCTGCAATCGGGTAAGACAAATGGGTTATGGAGTAATCCCCAGAATATAAGCAAGGATATTAAAAAATTAAAAAAATATTATATCCCTTCTGCATTTATTTCGCAGGATGGAAACCGCTTGCTTTTAGTGAGCGATGCAAAAGGAGGTTTC
>DATHOL010000490.1:0-3954 GCA_035484895.1 Bacteroidia bacterium
CGTTTTCTCACAGCCAGTGGTACGTATAAGCAAGAACGCAATTTATTGGGAATGCCAAAACGGGGTAAATTTAGTATGGATGTCACTGTTATTAATACTGCGACTAAAGCCGAATATAAAGATATAAAACTAACAGTAGCGTACTGCTCTCAGACCAATACTGAATTAGCTAGGAAGAACTATGTTGCTTATTACTATTTACCACCAAATTCCCAAAAAACCTTTCCAATGGAATTAGATGAGGCACCGGATGCAACGGCAAAAATAAATTTAGGTGTCATAGGGGCAACACCTGTTCAGTAATAATTCTCAACTCTTACTCGGTTCCTTCAATATCCCCGACTTAATAGCATACTCATGGCTATAATCATACAAACTGGCAGCAAGGGCTTCTTCCCCGGTAGCTTTTTTCAGGGTATCGCTTTGGTTCAATAACATTTGGTGAATAAACTGCCGCATTTCATCTACTCCCATTTCCTTGGTCCAAAGGTTAAGGTGTAACGATGTTTGTTCTTTTCCGTCCCATAAAGCCAGGAAAAAGGATTTGCAATCGCCGCTTTCGTTATTTTCGGTAGAGGTCCATTTCATGCTAACGGGCAGGTTGTTTTCATTTAGTTCTACGGTAATGTTAATTTCCGATTTCTTATTCATATAATTAGGTGTTAGTGGTAAGGATTAAGGGATAAGTTTTATAGGATTGCCAAAATTATCAAAAGTTATTAATACTTATCCCATACCCCTTACTACTTATCCCTTTTTGCAATTATCTTTGGAAAATCTAATTTAAGATTAAATTGGAACGCAGATGACGCTGATTGTTTATGATGGAAATGATTTTATCGGCGTTAATCTTAAGCAATCAGCGTCATCTGCGTTCCATTGTATTAAAAAATAGCTATGACAAAAACGCTCCGGCAATATGATGCGGCTGTTAAATCGGCAAAGGATATATTCATGAAGAAGATGTATGACTATGGCACCGCTTGGCGCATACTCCGCACTTCATCCATTACCGACCAGGTGTTTATAAAAGCCCAACGCATCCGGAGCATCGAAGAAAAAGGAACCCAGAAAGTTGGAGATGATATTAACGGAGATTTTGTAGGGATATATAACTATGCGGTAATTGCACTCATCCAATTGCACATGAAAGAGGATACACGAACAGAGATTCCGGCAGATGAAGTGGAAAAACTGTTTGACATGCAGGCTGGCGAGTGCCGCCAACTGATGCAGGATAAGAACCACGATTACGGTGAGGCATGGAGGGAAATGCGAATTTCTTCGCTTACCGACCTGATATTGATGAAACTGATGCGCATTAAGCAAATAGAAGAACACAAAGGCAAAACGCTTATTTCCGAGGGGATTGATGCCAACTATTACGACGTGATGAATTATGCTATATTTGCCTTAATACGTTTAACCGAAAAAGTGCAGCATGAAGAGAATCGTTAAGATTTCGCAAGTATTAGTAGGCATACTTTTTATTTTCTCCGGATTTGTTAAAGCCGATGACCCGGCAGGATTCACCATTAAACTGCATGAGTATTTTGCCGCCGATGCATTAAACATGCCCTGGCTCGACAAGTTTGCCTTTGCCATGGCATTCTCTATTCCAATTATTGAAATGACATTAGGATTCATGCTTTTGTTGGGCAACCGAAAGAAACTTACACTTGTTCTGGTTACGCTGATGATGGTCTTTTTTACCTTCCTTACATGGTATACAGCCCATTATAATAAAGTGCTCGAATGTGGTTGTTTTGGCGATGCCATACCAATGACATCCTGGCAATCGTTTTATAAAAATGTGGTGCTGATGGTATTTATTTTAGTGCTGATAATTGGCAATAAATACATGTATTCCATTACCGGTAAAGCCCAAAACATATTGGTAATTCTCTTTCTGGCAGCATCCACCGGTTTTGCGTATTACTGTTACAATTATTTGCCTGTGTTAGATTTCCGCCCTTATAAAGTGGGTACGGATATTAAGCAAGGTATGCAGGGTACACCTGATGAAGAAAAGTTTTTTTATACTCTGAAAAATAAGAAAAGCGGGGAGACAAAAGAGTTTGATAAGTTTCCTGATAACTACCAAAATGACTGGACTTTTGTAAGCAGCCGCACCGAAATAACTAAAAAAGGTGTCGAAGCTAAAATTAAAGATTTCAATATTTCAGCAATGGCCGGAAATGATGTTACGGATAGTATTTTGGGTGTTAAAGGAAATCAGTTTTTACTGATTATGGAAACTATCAGCGATGCAAATAAAGATGATGAGACCATTAATAAGATTAATGCCCTTGCAACCGAATGCCTGAAAAACCATATCGGGTTTATTTGCCTAACCGCATCCGACCAAACTGCTATTTCCGATTACCAAAAGAAATACCATACGAATTTTAAGTTCTTTAATACGGATGGTACTGTTCTGAAAACGATGATTCGTGCTAACCCCGGACTTATCTTAATAAAAGGTGGAATTGTGAAAGCCATTTGGCACTACCATTCTATTCCTTCATACGCAGATGTAACTGCAAAATATCTCCAGTAGGCGTGCTGCGTTTTATCATCAAACGGATAATGCACGGGTTCTTAGTATTATTCGGTGTGCTTGTTTTGGTGTTTTTATTATTCAATGTATTACCAGGCGATCCGGCCCGGTTGATGATGGGGCAACGGGTAAATCAAAAATCACTGGACATTATTCATAAAGATATGGGGTTGGATGAACCCGTTTATACTCGTTTCTTTTTATATGTAAATGACCTTTCTCCAATCTCTATTTATAACCCCAATGTGGCTTCCAGCCATATTTATTTAGACCCCGAAAAGTATAACCATACGCTAAGGGTTTGCAGTTTTACGCAAAACAGGGCGTTAATTCTTAAGGTTCCTTATTTGCGCCGCTCTTACCAATCGCGGAAAAAGGTGAGCGATATAATAGCATCCGCTTTGCCGAACACAGCTGTACTGGCGTTTACTGCCATAATCATTGAATCGATACTGGGAATATTTATGGGAATAATTGCTGCTCTTTTTAAAGATTCCATTTATGATAAAGTATCTATTGTCCTTTCTGTACTTGGACTTGCAGGGCCATCTTTTTTCACCGGATTGATTATTGCCTGGCTTTTCGGGCATGTACTTAACAGATATACAGGACTGAATATTACCGGCAATCTTTTTATTATCGACGAAGACGGCAACAGGGTATTGCAATTGCAGAACTTAATTCTTCCTGCCATAACATTGGGGATACGTCCATTAGCTATTATTGTACAATTAACCCGTAATTCCATGCTGCAGGTAATGACCAAAGATTATATCCGTACCGCTTTTGCTAAAGGTCTGCCGCTGCGTACTGTGGTGATGAAACATGCTTTGAAAAATATGCTGAATCCGGTAATTACTGCTATTTCGGGTTGGTTTGCCAGCCTGATTGCCGGGGCAGTTTTTGTGGAATATATTTTTGGCTGGGAAGGAATCGGTAAGAATATTGTGGATGCTTTAGGAAGATTTGACTTGCCTGTAATTATGGGAGTTATATTAGTTACCTCAGCGCTCTTTGTAATTATTAATATATTAGTAGATATTTCTTATGGCCTTTTAGATCCTAGAATAAAAAATGTCTGAACTATGAGTGGTATAATTAATTAAAAAAATAGAAACATGAACAGAGCTAAGATAGTAGCAGGAAACTGGAAAATGAATAACCTTTATTCAGAAGCTGTAGAATTGGTAGATGAAATTACCATTGCATTAAAGGACGATGTAAAAGCCGATGGGATTGTTAAAATATTAATTCCATCGTTTCCTTATTTGCGTAAGATAGCGCGCCACTCGCACGGAATAAAGAATCTGTTTACAGGTGCGCAAAACTGCGCTTACGAAGAAGCCGGAGCTTATACCGGCGAGGTATCAGCAGCTATGATAAAATCATTAGGT
>DATHOL010000491.1:0-2184 GCA_035484895.1 Bacteroidia bacterium
TTTGTAACCACAGCACCCGCACCAATAAAGGCATATTCACCAATATCATGTCCGCAAACGATAGTAGAATTAGCACCAATGGTTGCTCCTTTGTGAACTTTGGTTTTGGCATATTGCCCCTTGCGCACTATTGCACTTCGCGGATTGGTAATGTTGGTAAATACCATAGATGGGCCTAAAAACACATCATCTTCGCAAACAACACCTTCATAAATGGAGACGTTGTTTTGAACCTTCACATTATTACCCAGAATTACGCCTGGTGCAATCATCACATTTTGTCCGAGACTGCATTTTTTACCAAGTGACGAGCCGGCCATAACATGACAGAAATGCCATATTTTACTGCCTTCGCCAATTTGGCAACCTTCGTCAACAATAGCAGTTGGATGTATGTATATATCAGTTTCTGCGCCCAAGGGTATTTAAATAAAGGCTGCAAAAGTAATGAAAAAAGGGGGACTAATATCCTTTCTTATATTGTTGAGTGAACTGCCTGTAAATTATCGTAATAAGGTAAGAAGAACAGGATATTATAAACGGGAATACCGGCAACAGAAAGCGGCTATCGAAAAAGCGGAAGATAAATGGATGGACCAGGATTATGTATAGCGGAATCAGGGGGATAATTAAGAGTAAGGAATTTTGCCTGATTCCATTCAAAATTATAAGAAGGATTCCTGCCAAACCGGAAAGGAGGATGAATAAATACAACCAGTAATTAAATATAACAATTGGTTTGCCAATGATGGGAACTGATTGGCCTCTGTCCAGATAATCGCGCGTAACAGGGCCGAAGAGCATTACACCTATCATTTGTAAAGGCGCTTTTATATAATATTGAAAAGCCTTTTCTCTTTTTACCGAAAGCCTGTATTTATTCAGTTTTAAGCGTAACTTATTTTGAATGGAGGCGGAATCGGGAGTCGGTTTCTTTAAGCATGCAATCATTTCTTTAAGCTTCAACAGGCTATCTTTGTTAAATTCTGATGTGTAAATATTATCAGGAAGTGAATCAAATGGAAGACTAGAAGGCATTCCGGGATAGTAGTATTGAAACCAATTGATATCGGCGGGTTTATTTGTCAATGTACAAGCGCCGCCCCAGCTTTGTGTAAATTCAAATAAAGGTTGTAAGTAACTGTTGGCTGCATTTGGGTAAAATGCTCCTGTAGTAGTAAACGGCATAAACTTATTATGGGTTTGATAGTTGCGATAAACCCATAAACCCTCAAGCACTAAAAGTGGAATTACAAACAGGAAGAGTTGTTTTATTTTCATACTAAAACCTATGCTTTTTTGCAGTACCATCAGGAGAATGCATATAGCCAAAATCCCTCCAAATACAGGCCGTATAAACATTACCAATGTTAAAAGGAGCCCTGCAATAAACAGGTATCTTTTTTTGTTAATCTGATAATATTGTGTAAAGAAATAAACACCAAAAATCAACAGGGATGCGGAGAGGCTCTCTGTAGCTATGTAGGCATCAAAAAAATTGGAATAGGGGCAAAGGATAAAGAGGTAAAAAGTGATGTAAAAACAAATCTCATTTTTTAAGATATTTCGGGCAATCAATGCAAGGTAGTAAACACTAACCGATGCTAATACAACTTGTAATACTATCAAGATATTGCAGGCTATTTCCGGTGAAAAAACTAGTCGGAAGAAAAGATAAAATGCGCCATATCCGGGCATACGAAAATCGGGAGTATATATACCATTATGTATGAAGTTATCAATTGGTAGCAGGTAAGATGAATCATCGGCTTGGGTTGCGCCCCAAATGCCTTGAATATCCTGGTAGGGGTGGTTAAGAATTACAAAAAGAAAGGGAATGCCTTTAAAGATAAAGCCAAGCACAATCCAAAACAGAGGTTTGGAAGCGCTTTTAAGAAATATCTTTTGAAGGCTTTGCATTCGTATAAGATAAAGCTCAAAAGTAATTTTTTCGGCGTCTATATTGTCACGATTGCCAATTAAAGTGATAACAGGCAAACATTATTTGTTAATTTGGTCGCGTTAATGAGCGAAAAACAGTTACATATTGTCGATTTGGATGTGCCTTTTCCTGCCAATTACGGAGCCGCTATCGATATGTATTTCCGTATTAAATGCCTGCATGCGCTGGGTGTTAAAATTATACTTCATTGTTTTGAATACGGCCGCGGACAAGCATCAGAG
>DATHOL010000492.1:0-4397 GCA_035484895.1 Bacteroidia bacterium
TTTACGCCGTCAGCACATTGTATATCATAACAAGCCTTTCATTGGGGTTGTTGGTTTCTACAGGGGCCAAATCACAGTATGGGGCTATGACATTATCCCTTGTAGGAATGATGCTTCCCACTATGATGCTTAGCGGCTATATATTCCCTATTGAGAATATGCCCATGATACTCCAGGTAATTTCAAATATAGTTCCTGCCAAGTGGTTTTATATTATCGTTAAAGATGTAATGCTGAAAGGGCTTGGCTTTTCATTTATCTGGAAAGAAACGCTGGTACTTTTCGGAATGACCGTGTTTTTCCTGACGCTTAGTTTACGGAACTTTAAAACCCGGCTGGAATAATGAGAACACTGAAATTTTTATTGCAAAAGGAGTTCAGGCAAATATTCCGTAATAAGAACATATTGCGGATGATATTCATGGTACCCGTTATTCAGTTAATTATCCTGCCCCAGGCGGCAAATTATACCATTCGCAATATAAATATTGCGGTGGTCGACCTCGACCGTTCTTCCTATTCACAAAAGTTTGTCAATAAAGTATTATCCTCGGGTTATTTTAAATTGGCGGCATTTAGCCCGTCGTATGATAAAGCCTATCACCTCATTGAGAATGATAAAGCCGATATAATCATTGAAATTCCGCAGGGCTTTGAAAGCAAACTGAACTCAGAACAACATCAGACTATTTCACTCTCGGTAGATGCCATCAATGGCGTGAAGGCTGCTGTCGGCAGCGGTTATTTAACGAATATTATACAGGCTTTCAACAGCCAGATCCGCCTTGACTGGATTCAACCCACTACTATGAATCAAATGCCTACCATTGATGTGGCATCTTCCAACTGGTATAACCCCAATCTCTCCTATTACCTTTTTATGGTACCGGGCATACTTGTTCTACTGGTAACTCTTGTTGGAGGCAATATGACAGCACAAAATATTGTGGCCGAAAAAGAAAGCGGAACCATTGAACAAATAAATGTAACACCTGTAAAAAAGTACCAGTTTTTACTCGGTAAACTTATACCGTTTTGGGTGTTGGGTGTGGTTATGTTTACCCTTGGACTGCTGATTGCATGGGTAATTTACGGCATTATTCCGTTGGGGAGCATTCCTTTATTATATCTTTTTGTCACGGTTTATCTGATTGCAATTATGGGTTTCGGGTTATTAATTTCCACCTATTCTGAAACTCCCATACAAGCCAATTCGCTTATTTTCTTTTTCCTCCAGATATTTAACATGATGGGCGGGCTTTATACGCCTATTGACAGTATGCCCGGCTGGGCGAAGGTTATTACAGAGGTAATTCCAATATCTTATTTTATACAGGTAATGCGGATGATTGTTATCAAAGGCAGCCATTTCCATGATATCCTGCCGCATATATTAATTGTGTTTTTAATTGGTGTAATACTTAATACCTGGGCCATATTAAACTACAGGAAAACAACCTGACCATACACATTCGCCCGTTAATAACAATCATCCGGCAAATATCTGCACTGTTTATTTCATCAATACTTTAGCGTACCTGAATTCACTATCTCGCTAAAATGAAATTATTCTCCTTTCCAGGGATTTCCCTTTTTCTGTTACTTGCTGCTTCCTATTGCGCACAGGCCCAAACCATGCAGGAATTATTTCTTTCATTGCCTGCTTATTGTACTCCCGGACTTAGTAATTCGGAAAGAAAAACCCTGATTAAAGATACTGATTATACAGTTCCTGCCCATAAGGAAGAAGACGAAATAGATTATACCATTGACACCATAACCGATACTTATCTATCATACGAGTTCAGCAACAGCAAAGGACAAGGGACAAATGAAAACTACGAAATCAAGAAATTTAAATCAGCTACCGGAAAGAGTTTTTTGCTTTTTTCAAAAACCGGAGATCCGAGAGTACATTCCAATAAATATATTTTAAAAATGTATGATATTTCCGGTAGTTCATTGACAGAGAACTTTAACAGCGTTATTCCTGAAGACCTTGATTATTCCATCTTTTTAACATTCGGAACGCCTGACTCCGTTAAAGCATCCCTTGCAAAAACAGCCTATTACACATTCGATTTGGATCCCACTTCTATTGATAAAATTAGTTTCAACCTTATACTGGAATCAGATAAAGACAAAAAATGGCTGTTAGGCACCACCGCAGTTTTTATATGGAACGGGAAAATGTTCACCAGCAGCATTATTTTCCGAAAGGACGACCAGTAATCTGTTTCCTCTAAAATTCTATTTTTGATACTTTTACAAGCCCATGCCGGTAAAAGAGAACAAAAAACAAAATAAGATAAAACCATCAATTAAATGGTTTCTGCCATTGTCTGTAATTCTTATCTGCATTTCTTCCTTTTCTCTTTATCATTCTTCCACCGATAATGATTATCTCGACTTAGACGATATGACGATTCTAGTTAAGAATTATCCATTCCTTAAAAACATTTCAAATGCTCCTAAAGCCTTTACACAAGGGGTATTTCAGGAAGAAGGGCAAAAAGACACACTTGCTTCCTACTACCGCCCGGTAATGATATTTTCATTCATGCTTGATGCGCAGCTTTCTCCGTCCACCGCAGAATATCCGAAGCCAAAACCGTTTTTAAAAGCCAATATTTTTTATCATACTGTCGCCTGCATTCTTTTATTACTGTTGTTATTCCAACTTAATATACCGCCTCTGCCCTCTTTGCTTTTAACACTTATTTTTACGGTTCACCCATTGCTAAATCAGGCTGTGGCATGGATACCCGGAAGGAATGATTCATTATTGTCGATATTTATTCTGCTTTCATTCCTGTCTCTTTTCAAATACAAAAAGACTCAAAAGAATGGAGCATTTATTCTGCATATTCTATTCTTTGCGCTTGCACTATTCACCAAAGAAAACGCAATTATGTGTATTCCTGTTGCATTCATGCTGATTCGTTTTATCTTCAAAGAACCTTTCAATGCTGCTATTTATAAAAAACTTGGAATTTCTTATCTGTCGCTGGTTATAGTGTGGTTACTGTTGCGACAACACGCACTTGCGTTAAATATCAGCAGCGGTTCATGGTCTGATTTGTTCCATAATTTTATCCATAACCTGCCCTGTTTTATCCAATACTTCGGTAAAGCTATTTTGCCTTTCAATCTCTCGGTTATGTCAATGGTAGAAGATACCAATTATATTTTGGGTTTGCTGGCTATTGTAATTGTTGGTGGCTCGCTATTCTTAAGTAAACAAAGCAGTAAACCACTTGTTTGGTTTGGCTTCACTTGGTTTATCCTGTTTCTTTTACCTTCTTTTTTTTCCGGTTTCAGTGGATTAGAACATAGGGCTTACCTTCCTCTTATGGGCTTGATAATTACATGCGCTCAAATTGACTGGATAAAAAATGCTGCCATTAAACCTATAAAAGTGGAGAGTCTTGGCGGTACGGTTATACTCGTGGTAGTAATAATTATTTTCTACAGTTTATCTGCAAAACGATTACCCATTTTCCATGACCGTTTCAGCTTTAATAAAAGCGCTATGGAAACCTCACCAAAATTGGTGTTGCCGTGCCTTTACCTTGGGCAGCATTACGATGAAATTGGTGATTTCAAAGACGCACTAGATGCTTACAGGGAAGCTCTGAAAAGAGATTCCAACTCCTTCATGACGCACAGCAATATTGCAGGAGATTATATTCATATGAATATGTATCCGGAAGCGGAAAAAGAATTGCGCATTGAAATTGCAAAACACCCAACTAATAATATTGCAGTATTTAATCTGGGGTTGGTCGTTTTTCAGGGTGACACCAATTATACCGAAGGTGTAAGGCTATGGAAAAAAGCCGTTTCTATGGATTCCGGCTTTGCACAACCTTACAAAGTGCTTTTCCAATATTACCAGGCCACCGGAGATAGTACAAATACTATTTTATACAGGAATTTGTATTACAGGAAAAAGAGATAAGCCGCTATTTTTGAAAATCTATCGGTATAATGGACAGTCGGCCTCCGACTTACTAAAAGAAGTTAAAAACAAGCCTTCTTTTTTAGGAAAGTAAAATAAATACTACTTTCACGCCTACTAAAAATGACTTACGACTTATGACTAACGGCTCACCTTTAGAAACCAAATTCACCAAACTCAACAATATTGTCGGATGGTGCGTATTCCTTATAGCCTGCTTCGTTTACTGGGGCACAGTAGAACCAACAGCCAGCTTTTGGGATTGCAGCGAAAACCTTTCCATCTATTACAAACTCGAAATTGGCCACCCGCCGGGGGAGCCGTTTTTACAACTATTACAACACTGTATTTCTCTCCTTAGTTTTGGCGATGTGCATAAAGTAGCGCCTATCATAAATAGGGCCTGTTGCACATTCAGCGCAATGGCTATCCTGTT
>DATHOL010000493.1:0-7357 GCA_035484895.1 Bacteroidia bacterium
ATTTCTATTAAATATTGCCTGAATATTATCAGCGGGATTTAAAAACGGTTTTAAAAGTCCTGCATTAATAAAATTAACTGCTGTGGCATCCAGAACATTAAAAAAATTATCCCCAATGGAAGATTTTAAAATTTTTTCGAAATCAGTTGGGTCATCCCATCTGCTTTTAGGGTTTTCCTCGTGCGGATGAAAATTATGAATGAATACATCGCATCCAACTACAACACATCCATTATTATTCAAAGTAGCATCCCCATAAGCAGCCGTACCGAGAGCAATAACCATATCAGGCTTAACGGAATTAAAATTTATCGCCTTTTTAAGGGCACTTACTTTTAATTCGCTACTTGAAAACAATTCGCTATCAGAAATGTCGGCAATATCCATTAAATCCTGTATGCACCATAACTCTATCTGAATATTACTAAATGTATTCCATATCATTCTTGGCAATCCAGTGCCTTGTGCATATATCCAGGGGCTCCTATAAATATTAGGCATGAAAACGAATTTGTTCGGTGAGAATCTTTGATTGATTAGGGCATTCATGATTGGTACAACTTCCCAATTTTTATTTGCTATTAAAAGTAAACGCTTCATACTTTAAAGATAAGGTTAACATTAATGAATAATAGAACAAATATATAAATAAATTCTCCAACATATTGCTAATCAATTTTATTTATTATGTTTGCAACAGGTATTTATCGTTTGAGTTATAAATAAGAAACTATACACTATCTACTTTATTGTCGTTTTCGACGATATACCCGCCTCGCATTTCTGTGGCGGGTATATCTTTATTAGAAAGCTATATGTATATTTGTTCCTGTATTAAAAGAGCAATATGGGTAATAAAAAGTTCATTTTTACTATTTTTTTCTGTAGTGGGTTTCTTTCTTTATTCGCACAAAACCATAAGATTGATTCCATTAAATCATTACTAAAGAACCATAAGGAAGATACCGATAAAGTGAAATTATTGAACGATTTATGTCTTTTATATAAAGACATAGACCCTTCTCAAGGATTGAAATATGCTAAACAGTCAATAGCATTAGGGGAAAAATGGAGTTTCAAACGTGGAGTAGCTACTGCTTATGGCCGGGTGGGTTTAATTGATAAACAGATAGGCAACTATCCCGAAGCTCTGAAAAGTTATTTTGAAGCTTTAAAAATTAAACAAGAAATCAGAGATAAAAAGGGATGCGCCAATACTTATAATAACATAGGACTCGTTTATGATGAACAAGGTAATTATCCCGAAGCTCTGAAAGTTCTTTTTTCTTCCCTTAAAATTAAGGAAGAAACCGGAGATACTGAAGGGCTTGTCTCAGCGTATAATAATATTGGAATGATATACAATCATCAAGGAAATTTTTCGGACGCATTAAAAAATTATTTTACTTCACTAAAAATAAATGAAAAACTAGGCGATAAAAAAGGGGCTGCCGATGTATATGATAACATTGGAGGTGTTTATAAAGGACAAGGCAACTATCCAGAAGCATTGAAAAACTATTTTATGGGTCTAAAAATATATGATAAAGACGGTAATCAAGAAGGAATAGCTACTTCTTATGAAAATATTGGAATTATATACAAACTGCAAGAAAAATATCCGGAAGCGTTGAAAAACTATTTTATTTCAATAGAAATATTTAAAAAAATACATGATAAACATAAAATCGCAGCTTCTTATAATAACATTGGAAACGTGTATGAAGCAGAGAAAGATTATACCGAAGCCTTAAAAAACTATTTACTTTTGCAAAAGATTGAAAAAGAAATCGGGGAAAAATACGGTATTGCTGTATCTTATAATAATATTGGGACTATATATATAGATATTTCTAATTATCAAGAAGCCCTAAAAAATGAGTATATTTCTTTGAAATTATTTAAAGAGATTGAGAATAAAGATGGTATTTCTGCTTCATATATTAACATTGGGGAGATATATAGAAAAAAAGGAATGCCTAAAGAAGCACTGGGTTTTCTTACAAAAGGATTGGATTCCGCACAAAAAATAAAAGAAGTGGAGTGGATAAAAAAAGCATATTCCAATTTAGCAGACTTGTATGAAAAAATGAATGATACAAAAAATGCATTAAAGTATTTTAAACTTTTCCATGAGATTAAAGATTCCCTTTTTACAGCAGAAAAGAATAAAAAGATTACAGAAATGTATATGCAATATATTTCTGATAAACAGCAGGATTCATTAAGATATGTTTTTAAGAAACAGCAAGATTCAATAAAGGCTGAACAAGATAAAGTGAATGCAGTTAAAGAAAAAGAAAGTCAAACACAACTAGTTATAAGAAATTTACTTATTGGAGGAATTTCAATTACGTTTTTAGCCGCAAGTATATTTTTCTTCCAACGGAGAAGAATTAAGAAAGAAAAGAAAAGAAGTGACCGGTTATTACTTAATATTCTTCCTGCTGAAGTGGCCGAAGAATTAAAAGAAAAAGACAACGTTGAAGCAAAAGACTTTGATGAGGTAACTGTAATGTTTACAGACTTTAAAGGCTTTACGAGCATTTCAGATAGACTTGCAGCTAAAGAATTGGTATCAGAGTTAGATTATTGTTTTAAGGGCTTTGACAATATTATAGGCAAGTATGAGATAGAAAAAATTAAGACTATTGGAGATAGTTATATGCTTGCAGGAGGCTTACCTGTTAAAAATAAAACGCATGCCAAAGATGTTGTAAATGTAGCTATAAAAATCGTGGAATTTATGAAAGCCCGTAACGAACAAAATATAAAAGAGGGTAAACCTGTTTTTGAAATCCGAATTGGAATTAATACGGGACCCGTTGTGGCGGGAATCGTTGGTGTCAAGAAGTTTGCCTATGATATTTGGGGGCATACAGTTAATCTTGCTTCAAGAATGCAAAGTAATGGAGAAGTTGGGAGAATTAATATTTCACCCAGTACCTATGAATTAGTAAAGAATGATTTCACTTGTAGTTATAGGGGAAGAATATTTGTGAAAAATATTGGCGCAGTTGACATGTATTTTGTGGGGTGATTTTTTCTCTTATGATTTAATATTAGTTAAGTACACCTATATGCGGAAATGGGAGAGCAAAGAAAGGTTAGAAGGAAACTAGCGATCAATATTGAAATTTTAAGCTCACAGAAATGGGGGCTTTTTTATTTTTTCAAATTATAACTTATCTCTGCTTTTTTATTATTTTTTCTTTGCCTTTATTTCTTACAGTTTCAAGTTCTCTACTTCTGTTTATAGATATATCCAATTCATTTATTCTTTCCTCCGCAAACCCAAGCCTTTTAAACCGGAACTTCCTAGCCTTGTATACCACCCCTGCTATTTTCCCATTTCGGGAATAGGTGGAAACATCATGCAGAATAAGGCTTTCAAAAAACTGTTTTTTTGATAAGGCGTTTTTGTAAGATGTTTGGAGTATTCCGATTAGCTGGCTCTTGTTGCTGTCTTTGCCAGTCCTACGCTTGTACTGATATTCTTTTTCGCTTTGCAGGGATTTTTCCTTTTTACCATGTTGCACAATCGAATGGGAAAGTTCGGGGTACTTTTCAATTTGGTAGCCCTGTATTCTCTTTTTTACTTTTACCAGATTAGTTTTTGATAGGCGGAGCGATTTCCCAGTGCGGTATTCTACGCCTGAACAACAGATATGCAAGTGGTAATGTTCCTTGTCAAAATGAGGCACAGCAATATACATGCCGTTAGGATTGCGGAGATTAATATACTCCCGTGCCATATCTTGCATTTTTTCAAGGGTTATGTTTTTTGCATCGTCTTTATGCCATGAAAGTATATCGTGAAAAACAAAAACGCTGTCTTTCCTCTTTTGCTTCCGGTAGGTTTCGTTTTCATTAAATTGTTGTTCCCACTCTTTAATATTTCTGCCTTTGATATTGTGAGTGATAATGAAAGACCGCCCATTACTATCAAATAGTCTATGTTCATCATGGAGCATATACTCAAGCAGGTTATGACAACTCTTTTTATGTGACAATATTTTTACTATCATGTTGAGGAGCTAAAGGCGGATTGCTTAATACATTTTTGATTTCATTTTCCAGTTGGATGATGCGCTTTTCAATCGCTTCATATTTCTGTTCCCGCTCCCAGGAATATTTTTCTTTGGTACGGGTAATGACTTGTACTTCATTGAGGCATTGAGCAAGTATCTGTTCCAGTTTGGCTAACTGCATTTGGTTTGGCACGATGTAATATTGATTAAGATATGCGAGCGTTGCCGTTTTGAGAAAGACAGTAACCGGCAGAAAATGTTTTTTAGCGGCAAGGGTGATGCTTTCAAGCTCGCCGTTTTCTTTGGAAAGCAGGACAGTGTACTCGGAGTTTTCTTTGCGCTGTTTTTGCTTGTAGGCGAGCAGGTATTTTTTGCGGTATTGTCTTTTAGCAGATTCAATTTCTTCGACTATCCCCCTTTCAAGAACCCCGGTAGAATTAAGGTACTGCCACAAATCACTGTTCGGTTTTATCTTCCGCATTTGGTTTTGGGAGGTTTAAAATGGGTAATGTTTCAGGAACAGAACTTAAAAGAACAGGAGGAGGGATGAGCGGGTAATTTTTGTACTTCAGGTTTTTGTAGTAAGGGGTAAGTTTCGCTTTAATCGGTTGGTGATGTCCGCAGATGAGTAAGGCTTGATTCGCTTTCATCGTGCGGATTTCATCGTTGGTCATAAGTGGTCGTACCACTTTACTGTTTTCCTTGTCCTTGTATTCATACTTTCCTAAAATCTGTTCAAGTTCTTTTGCTGTTTCCAATGATGCACCGCTGAAATACATTTTTGCAAAACAATTGGCGCGGATTGCATCCGCTTCATGTTTGCCATAGGCATTAATTATCTGATTGAAATCTTGAACTATCAGCAAAATTCCACTGGAATTTTTGCGAATATTACTCAACGCTAGCTGAAGCGTTGGAAGCCTCAAACTTGAGGCTTCATCTATCAAAAAGAAAATATGCTGTTCTTCCTTTTGAGGAAATCGGCTCATTACATAACCGAAAAACTGTTCAAAGAATATAGAGGTTAGAACACTGTAATATTTTTGGTCGGCAACGGAATTTTGAATGTACAGGGCCGTGGGCTTTGTTCTAAACTCATCCATATTTAAATTATCAAAAGAGGTTACTTTGGCTACCGCAGGGTCATTGAAAATATTTAAAGCCGCTTTGCATGAAGCAATGGTGCCACTGATAACTTTCTCGTCATAGGCGATAAAGGATTTGTATTCCGCAAAAAGAACAGTATCCGCATATTGTGAAAAGAGATTATCAACCACTTCAGGATTTCCGCCCATCTGATTGAGCAAGTGCCGGACATTGAAAAGATTTTGATATTCCTTTTCCTGTGTTTTCAAAATCATGATGAGCATGGTAAGCAAGGAAACTGCCATATTTGTCCAAAACGGATCACCACTTTTTCCATGTCCACCCAAAGAATTTTCTACCAACATACTGGCAATTTTCTGTACATCAGAATTACTGTTCGCTCTTGCCAACGGATTGTACCCACAGGAGATTTGAGGATTATTGAAGCTCAATATCTTGATTTCTTGATTTTTGGATTTTAAATATCCAGATGATTTCAAAAACACCTCTCCACTTGGGTCGTGGATTATATATGAGCCCTGCATGGAAAAAAGACTTGGCAGAAGCACCACAGTGGTTTTTCCCATTCCGGTACTCGCCACAATCAAAGCGTTTTGAAAGGAGTTCTTAACGGAAAGTTTTTTGTTTCCTGTTAAATTGAACCCGTAATTCCAGGGGCTTAATAAACTCCAAGAAGAAGCGAAACTGGCTTTGTATTTTTTGTCATCACTACTCGCTACTATGCTTTCTGCTATGCCAAGCAAAAAGCGGAGGACAGCCTCAATGACGGTTAAGAACACTTCAATTGTTTTTATAAGTACGTTCATGATTTTTTTACTGCGCATACATTGAATAATTTTAAGTGAGTATTATTGGTACTGATTCAACTTCATTCCCCCATACATCCCAGCCTTCGGTTTTTTCTCTTGCGAATAATTCTAACCGCGGTACGTCGCCGGATAATAGTTCAATTCTTTTTCTCGTTTCAGGTGGTTTAACAGAGTGTTTGCGGGTTTCACTTGCCCAGGGTAAATATTGAAGAACATAATGATTCTTTACTAAATCTCTTGTTTTACCCTTTGTTCCTAAAAAGCAATATTCGCAACTCCGCCGGGTATATGGCGTAAGTGTGGTACGAACTTTCCCTTCATAATATTTACTCGTTTTATTCCAAATGAAAGCAATGGAATTATATTTAAATCCCCAAGAGTCCATGATTTTTGAAACAAGCGGTATTTTGGAGTCTGTAACCCACATAAACAAAAGAGAATTAGGTGCAGCATACTCAATTACCCGCATAGACACTATCGCTTCATCTGACATAGTTTTGTATGGGAGTGCAACGCCTCCCTTCACTGAACCTGCCGTTAGCCCACCTTTAACATATCCCATTTCCCATGGCGGGTCGGCATATATTATTTGATATTTATTAGGCAGTAGCATTCAGTTTATCGTCAGATTTTTATAATTTATCAATACCGCTTTTTAAAATCTTTGAAGCCTCTTGAAATATGGATTCAGCAATTTTACAGGCACCCCATAACAGAATCAAAAATGCTTTCCAAAGTATTTTGAGAATTGCGAGTAATATTTCTTTTATTGCTTCCACGCTGTCAGTTTTGAAGATTGGCAGATATGATGACGGTAGCCCCGGCAGATTCAAGCATTGTTTTGTAGAACTTTGAGACAATCTGATACTGATAATCGTCTGTAGAGTTTTCGGGCTGATAAATGAGGAATACTTCAATGCCATTGAGATTATTTAACGGGATTTTATTCAGAAAATATGCTCTGACCTTGTCAGGCGATTTTACCAACAGGGTAAAATCTTTTTGGTGGTACAGGCTAAACCCGGGCAAATTTTCCATAAGGTCTGAATACACAAGCAGGACTTTACGATTAGCCTTTTGCTGACTGAGGAAATTTAGCTCATTTGCCAACGGCTCATAGATTGAGCTATGTTCCTTGCCTATCGGTTCTTTGGCTGAATCCGAAATGCTGTTTATTACATCTGCATAAAATGCCTTTACCTCCCTGTCCCTATCAAAGCTATTGCCAGTCCATTCGTTCACCGGAGGAATACTTACTTCTTTTACGGGATTAAAACTAACGTCCGTAAAATCCTGGCTTCTGTAAGTCGCCCCGCTCCACTTATTTTTTGATAATCCGAAAAGCGGGGTGATGGTTGCAGAGTCTGGTTGAGCTTTCTGAAACGAGGTTACATCCCTGAATGAAGAAAC
>DATHOL010000494.1:0-6049 GCA_035484895.1 Bacteroidia bacterium
AGTAACAACTAACAATAACGGAGGAAATAGTTCAGGTGTGAGTGGGAACAATAACTCTAATTCCGGCAATTCGCAGGCAAATAATAATAGCACTGGAGGTAGTCAAAATTCTCAAGTAATAACTAACAATAACGGAGGAAACGGTTCAAGTGTAAGCGGAAATAATAATTCAAACCCAAGCAACTCTCTGGCGAATAATAATAACAATGGAAGCAATCAAAATTCTCAAGTAACAACTAACAATAACGGAGGAAATAGTTCAGGTGTGAGTGGGAACAATAACTCTAATTCCGGCGATTCGCAAGCAAATAATAATAGCAACGGAGGTAGTCAGAATTCGCAAACGGCTGCTAGTAATAACGGAGGAAAGGGTTCAGGTGTAAATGGAAATAATAACTCGGGTTCGGATAACTCGGCTGCGAATAATAATGGCGGTAGTCAAAATCAACAGATAGCAAGTAATAATAACTCCAGCACTACTGGAAATGATAATAGTGGCTCAAATTCTGCAAATCAAAATCCTCGAACAAACTCAGCAGTAAATAATAATTCCGGCACAAATTCATCAACAGGAGGAATAGGGTCGGGGGATAATTCGCAAAGTGGAGCAAGAAATAATTCCGGAAGTAAATCTGCACACGGTTCTAAAACAAAATCAGCCGGCAATAATGGAAATGCTAACAAAACAATTTCCTCTAGCACTAATAATTCTAAGAATAGTGGTACTAATAAAACTCAGCAGACAAATAGTAACCAGGCAAGTGGAATAAATAACAATAGCGCTAACAATCCGCCTGGAGCAAACCTATCTGCTGCAAATACAGCGGCGAATTCCCAAGGCAATAATACAATCGGAAATCCCCATAGTAGTTTGGCCAGAAATGATAGCGATTCAACAGTAGTTGTATCCGATACCAGCCTGAAAGTAAAACAAGCAAAACTGCCGGCTACATTTGGCTACAAAAAATTAACTACTACCCATGACGCTTTGCTTGATTCACTCGCCAATGCGGTTCCCAAGCCTAAAGTATCGGATTCGCGTTCAGCAAAGCGTTTAAAGATTCAGGAAGCAAACACCATTACGAATATTCAATTTACGGATACCAATGCAGCTACTTTAAATCAAAAATCACAAAATTATTTTCTGGCCGCGTCTTCATTAGTTGAAAATGCCGAAAAAACCCGTGGCAAAGCGCAAACAGAAAGTGATAAACATAAGTCGGAGGCATTATATCATCGTGCCGACTCACTGGATGATTTGATTTTTCAGTTGAATTTAAAAGGTGACGAGGCCCTTGCGGAGGCAAACTATCGACAGTATTATACCAATGCAAACCAAATAGCAAGTATCAGCATACATCCGAGTAAAAAACTTGCTTATAAAGTTACCGCTGCAAAAAGAATGATTCATGATGCAGATAATAGCTACAGAAGGTCAATGTCGGAAAAGGACAGGGCGAATGTCAGCAGAATATTGGCCACCAAACATACCTATATTAAATCGGCAAGGCAAGATTTAGCGATTGCCATATTGAGGCAACAGAGTGCTGTGTATTTGTATTTTCAAGTAGACTCGGACCAAACAGCCAGCACTATAGGCAGGACAACATCCGACAGCAGTTTACATTTTTCCTATTCGGGTTTTATGAAAGTGAAAACCAAAGAGGGCAATAATACAAACCGTTCAAATAGTAATGTTACTGAGAATGCCGTAACGCATGAAGATAATTCCAATAATGCTGCCCCTAACAACAACCCTCCGGTAATTGCTAAAACCGCTAATAATCCTTCACCAATTGCCAAAGAAACTAATCCGGTAAAAGAAAATGTAAAACAACAAAGTGTAAATCCGCCGGATACTTCTTCGAATATACTGGTTACTTCCAAAAAGCGAACAAATAAAAAAACTACACATCTTAAAGAAGGAAATAATAATACTGCCATTGCAAAAGCCAACCCGAATGTGAATGCGGATGTTTCGCGACCTGCGGAAAATAATACAACCCATACTAATCCGGTTGTTGAAAACCATACAAATCCTATAATACCTGAACCGGGAGACATATTCAAGCAATTGAAACGGTCGCCTTATTCGGCTTCCAATCCGATTCCAATTGACCCGTCGTTGCCTATGGGTTTAATTTTTAAAGTACAGATAGGCGCATTCAAAAATCCTATTAAACAGAATTTATTTAAAGGCTTTGAACCCATTATCGGATTGACGGCACCGCAAGGCTACATTCGTTATTCAGCAGGGCTTTTCAAAACACTGGACCCTGCCAGAATTGCTTTAGCAAAAATAAAGGAACTGGGTTATCCCGATGCGTTTATAATTGCGTTTTACGATGGGAGACGTATCTCTATTCAGGAAGCTATGGAAAAGCTGGGTATGCCGGTGCCACCCATTGCCACGAACCCGGCAAACTACCAGGCTAATATAGACAGTATCGCTTTTGCCCGTATACAAGCCGAAGCAGCAGCAAAAGATAAGCAAGATTCCTCACAAACCGGACGGCATAATCGGAAAAAGAAAAAGGGGAATGATGTCAATTCAACGGCTAACAATGTCGCAAATGAAAATAAACAACCCGGAGCTAATGTAGCTTCTTCGGGTGATAATAAAGTGGTAGTTATTGGAAAAAATACGATTAAGCCCACTAAAAAATCAATAATTGATGAGCGCAAAAAGTCGATTAAAGATACCGTTCCACCCAAATCAAAACCTATACGCAATGTGAAAGGGCTTGTGTATACCGTTCAAGTGGGGTCTTTCCCCAAGCACAAAGATTTTGTGCGCCTGAGCAAAATGAAAAAGCTTTATTCTTCCACAGATGAAAATGGAGTCATCAAATATAGTTGTGGTACATACAGCAGTTTGGCTGATGCAAGAGCTGCAAAAGATATAATTCTTGCCAATACATCGGTGAGGGATGCTTTTATTTCGGCTTACTACAACGGCAAAAAAATCAGCCTTACCAAAGCCGCCGATTTATTAAGTAAAGGAGTTGAAACGGGGCCGTCTCAGCCTGTCGACTTTTCTACAAATAATACTACTTCTTCAACTCCTCCTGCAAATAATCAGGGTTCAGCTCCTGCTATGCCAATCAGTCAGCCTGCTGTGGTAAAAGCAGCGGCCGAAAATACTAAAAGCGCCACCGAAAATGTAGTTAATAACTCGTTTGAAGATGCCAGCAAAGACCATGTAATATATACCATACAATTAGGTTCTTATTCAGGGGAAGTGCCTGTTGCTATGACTAATAAAATATTAGCCCATGCTAATGAAGGAATTGAACCGCACCAGGAAAAGCATGGCTTTGTTACCTATTATGCGGGCAAGTTTACCGCCATAGATTCAGCCAATGCCCTTCAGCAAAAACTGGCCGGTGAGGGATTCCAGCAAGCATTCATCGTAGCTTATTATCACGGCAAGAAAATTTCGTTGCAAGAGGCCCAATCTATAAACAACAAAGAATAGAGATATATTCAAATTGAATATATTTGCAAGAATTTAACATTCATGAAAGGCGCCGAAACTAAAAGAAGAGTTTATAAGCTGATGCTGGCCAATGATGATATTCATACATTTGAATATGTTATTGACACACTTGTAAAGGTTTGCGGGCATAACAAGGAGCAGGCTGAACAATGCGCCTACCTGTGCATTTTACAGGAAAATGCGAAGTGAAACGCGGAAGTTTAAAAGAATTAACGGCTATACATACAGTTTTGTGCAAGTCGGAGCTAACTACCGCAATAGAAAAATAGGATGCTTCCAATACTTAAATTATATTCCTCCAACGAGAGGGTATTTAAAATTAATTTCGAAGGTATAACGCAGGAGGAAAGCATGCGGGAAATAAATAATTGTAATTCGGTTAACTGGATTTTGGGTCATATGGTGTATATTCGCAACACTATTTTAGGGTTACTCGGATTGCCGCCTCTTGCCGAAGAGAAGATGAAAGAGGTGTATGGAAGAGGAGTCGTTAAGCCTGATATGACTAAAGCCGTGATGCTGAATACGCTGAAAAAAATGTATGAAGATTCACAGCCTTATATTATGAAGGCATTGGAAAAAGTAAAAGATGAAGCCACATTGGAGCAACTTACATTTATGGGGTTTCATGAAGCTTACCATTTAGGGCAAATTGGAATGTGGAGGAAAATGCTGGGAAAGGAAGGCGCTATAAAATAAAATATTGGTCCCGTAGCTTAACTGGATAGAGTACCTGACTACGGATCAGGAAGTTGGGGGTTCGAATCCCTCCGGGACCACAAAAAAGCGAAAGACCGGGATATTCCCGGTTTTTTTGCTTTTTGTACTTCGACGAAAGGTATACACTTTATTTAGTATCTTTCTATTTTATCATTAATAGGAAATGACAAACCAGAACCCGGAGTAAATAGCCAGAGACCGAATTGATACTGCATTTGCATATTGAAAAAGGTAGACAGGGCAGGACTTAGAACTAAAATTTAAATCAGGATTTTTCTTCCTTTTGCAATTCCCTGCGGATTCCGTCAATAATATCATTGCTTTTTAGTTCGTAATCTTTACGGGCTATTGCCTGCAATCCGGCATATTGAACTACATTAAGGATTGCAGCTCCTGTAATTTCGTATTTATTCGCAATTTGAATAAGGTCGGTAGTTTGCGAAAGCTTTAAATTTTTTGGCAGCGATTTTTCCCATAACTTAAGCCTGTCATCGGGGCCGGGCAAGGGGAAGTGTATTATTTGATGGAAGCGCCGCATAAAAGCGGTATCAATATTGTTTTTAAAATTGGAGGCCAGAATAAGGAGGCCCGGAAAATCCTCTACACGTTGTAGTAAATATGAAACTTCCTGGTTCGCATATTTATCGTGTGATGATTGAACACCTGTTCGCTTACCAAATAGCGCATCAGCTTCATCAAAGAATAGCACCCAATTTTTATTTTCTGCTTTACTGAAAACCTTTTCCAGGTTTTTTTCGGTTTCACCAATATATTTTGAAACAATTTGCGAAAGGTCGATGCGATATACATCAAGCCCGAATTCCTTGCCAATTAGCGATGCTGTAAGTGTTTTGCCTGTCCCGGAAGGACCGAAGAAGAGAACCCTGTATCCCGGTTTTATTTTTCTGCCCAGAATTTCATCTTTCAGTAATTCAGTATTGTGGGCAAGCCAGGCGGAAATAATACTGATATTATGCCTGGTATGCGGATGCAAAACCGCGTCTTCCCAGTTCATTTTGGTTTCAACAATTTTTGCTGGAAATTCCGGACTGAATTTTGGCTTGACAGAAATGCCAAACAACCACTGATCTATCCATTCATTGGAAACCAGAATTCGCCCGCTCAGTTTGGGTTCACCTTCTTTAACATCCTCCAACCGCAGAATACCTTCTTTATGGAAGAAATGTTCTTCTAAAAACAATTCCTGAATGGCTAATCTTCTGTTCAAATCGTTTCCTGCCAGCAGAAAAACGATTGTTTCGCCTGTTGGGAACATTCCCCGGTAATTCCCGGATTTAACTCCGCCGAATTCCGGAAATTCTCCGCCATTGGGTAAGAACTCCTGTACGGCTGAATCAATTAATCCGGGCTCGATGTGTGGAGCAAGTGCAAGCAACAATATCACATATTCATCAAGTGATAATGTATGGCCATTAATAAGGTTTAGGGACGATTGGATAGTAATTGGCTGAGGCCCCTCGGTTAACTGGGCAGTATTAAAATGTTTAGAGAACCTGTCTCTGAGGATGAGTCTTATGTTCGAAAATTCAGTTGCAAGGTCCACCATAAATTTAATTTGAGTATAAAAATAACTATTTAGCCAGTTGCTGAAGAGCAGAGCAATATTCCGGATAAACATCCATATATCCTTCTGCACTTTCGTCCATCACATTATCTTCGAAGGTATGTATGGTTATTCCCGCATAATGCCCCAATTCATGAGCAATAGAGCGTGTTTTGCCAAAACTGGCAGGTATAAGAATGTACTTTTTACCGGTATAAGTTTTATCAAACTCATTCATAACGGTCAGGCCTCCTCCCTGATTTCTA
>DATHOL010000495.1:0-3999 GCA_035484895.1 Bacteroidia bacterium
TTGTATGATTAAAATCAGTGTCAAAGATGCGTCTTTATTCTTAACTTTGCGTAGATTAAATTTAAAAATGGTAACTACAGCAGTCAAAAAGAACAGAGCCGGAAGGCTTATTGAATTAGAACAACAATACGGCGCCCACAACTACCACCCATTGCCGGTAGTGCTTGAAAGGGGCGAAGGGGTGTATGTGTGGGATGTGGAAGGCAAACAGTATTTTGATTTCCTTTCCGCGTATTCAGCCGTAAACCAAGGGCATTGCCACCCCAAAATTGTTGATGCTTTAATTACACAGGCTAAGAAACTGACATTAACATCAAGAGCTTTTTACAATGATTCCCTTGGTGAATATGAGAAATTTATCACCTCCTTTTTTGGATTTGACAAGGTATTGCCTATGAATACCGGTGCAGAAGCAGTGGAGACTGCTTTTAAACTATGCCGTAAATGGGCTTATTTAGTAAAGAAAGTTCCTGAAAATAAAGCGAAGATTATTGCATGTGAAGGAAACTTCCATGGACGTACAACGACCATTGTTTCCATGAGCAACGACCCTGATTCCTATAAGGACTATGGCCCATATACTCCCGGAATAGAGTTGATTCCTTATAATAACATTGATGCTTTACGCAAGGCGCTGGAAGACCCAACCGTGGCAGGTTTTTTAGTAGAACCTATACAAGGGGAAGCCGGTGTCGTAGTTCCTGATGAAGGCTATTTAAGTACTGCCGCGAATCTTTGCAAAGAAAAAAATGTACTCTTTATGGCAGATGAAGTGCAGACCGGAATTGGCCGGACAGGTGCGCTTCTGGCTTGTAACCATGAAAATGTACGTCCTGATATTTTGATTTTGGGTAAAGCCCTTTCAGGGGGAGTTTATCCTATATCTGCTGTATTAGCCGATGACAAAATAATGCTTTGCATAAAGCCTGGAGAACATGGTTCCACCTTTGGGGGAAACCCGCTTGCAGCAAGGGTTGCAATTGCTGCGCTTGAAGTAGTACGCGATGAAAAACTGGCAGAAAATGCAGCTGAATTGGGAGCACTTTTCCAGGATGAATTAAAGAAGATTGTTTCTGAAAGAATAGAGGTTATTCGTGGCAAAGGATTATTTGTAGCTATCGTTATTAAACCCATGAACGGTATTACAGCATGGGATGTTTGTATGGACTTAAAAGATAATGGATTGCTTGCTAAACCAACCCACGACCATATAATCCGTTTTGCACCTCCGCTGGTAATTACCAAAGAGCAAGTGCTGGAGGCGGCAGATATTATTAAAAGGACTATTGAGGGGTTGGATAAATAACTACCTACGTTTCATTTTCTCTTCTTAACTTCTTTCGCCAATTCTTTAGGCTCTTGCCTTGAATCAAAGATGGTATCTATTACGATGGTGTTATCAATTATCCGATAAATGACTTTATAATTCCCAATGATTAATTTTCTGTATCCACGTTTAAGGTAAGAAAGTGCAGTTTCTTCATTACCTAATTCCGGATGTTTCTTTAGTTTGTGGATTTCATCAATAATATTGTCCTTTATGGACTGTGCAGCTTTTAGCGTTGCTTCCTGCTTGTAATAAATGTAAATGTCTTTCAGGCGAACCTTGGCAATATCAGTAAAAACAATTTTCATACGGATAGCCTACCAGTTACCTGATTCCTTTTCAAGTTCTTCAAGGGTAATAACTTTACCATTTTTACGCGCCTTTTCAGAAAGTTCCAGGTCAGATATTAACTCATCAATGGTAATTCGTTTAGTCGGATTATGAGCCAATTTCTCACGGAAATTATACATCTTATTAATAACTGTTTCATCTTGCAACGAAACCAGCCATTCAATAAGGCTCAGTTTTTTAGCTTGAATATTCATACCACAAATATAAGCAAATTCATATTCTTTACTTTTCACTCTTAGTTCTTACCTCTTAGCTCAATACCCCAGCACCTTCAACATGCTCTTATAGCTTTGTTCTTTGGCAAAGAGCTTAGTAGTAATTTCCCCGTCTTCGGTTTTGTTTATGATAACGTGCTTTGGGGCAGGAATAAGGCAATGCTGTATACCTCCATATCCGCCCAACGATTCCTGGTAAGCCCCCGTATGAAAGAAGCCTACATATTGGGGTTCGTCTTCCTTATAATTGAATTTAGGAAGATACACTTCATTGGTATGTAATTCGGAATTGTAGTAATCAAGACTGTCGCAGGTAAGTCCACCGAGGTTCACTTTCTGGTATTCGTGATCCCAGTGGTTAATACCAAGCATAATGAAACGCTGGTTAATTCCCCAGGTATCCGGTAGGGTAGTAATAAAAGAACTATCTATCATATACCAAAGCTCCCGGTCATTCTGCCATTTTTTATCTAATACGGAATAAAGTGCTGCACCGCTTTCTCCAACAGTGAAGGAACCAAACTCCGTATAAATATTAGGCTCAGGAATATCGTTCTGGTCGCAGTAATTCTTAATCTGTAGAATAATTTCTTCGATTAAATATTCATAGTCAAATTCAAAACCAAGCGAGTTACGAATTGGTAAACCACCGCCAATATTCAATGAATCCAGACTTGGGCAAATCTTTTTTAACTGGTGATATACTTTCAGGCACTTAGCCAATTCTGTCCAATAATAAATGGCATCCCTGATACCGGTATTAATAAAGAAGTGCAACATCTTCAATTGCACCTTCGGGTTCTTTTGTATTTTTTCTTTATAGAAATCCACAATATCTTTATAACGGATTCCGAGGCGTGAAGTATAGAATGCGAAGGTTGGCTCTTCCTCAGCTGCAATCCGGATACCAATGTTGAATTTCTTTTTAGCAGAGCGGTTGTAATACTCCAACTCTTCTTTGTTGTCGAGAATAGGTATAAGGTTGGTATATCCGCTGTTTATAAGTTCGCAGATATACTGTTTGTAAACGGGGCGTTTGAAACCATTGCAAATAATGGTGGTTTCTTTAGTTATCTTCCCTTCCTTGTAAAGGTCTTTAACAATAGGGATATCAAAGGCAGAAGAGGTTTCAATGTGAACATCCTCATTGGAGAGAACTTCATCGAGGACAAAAGAAAAGTGCGAGCTTTTAGTGCAGTAACAGTATCTATACTTACCTTTGTAGTCGGCTTTTGCCATTGCTACATTAAATAGTTTCTTTGCTTTTTGAATTTGTGAACTGATTTTTGGGAGATAGGTAAGTTTGAGGGGTGTTTTATATTGCTTGATAATGGACATGAGATTAATGTCGTGGAAGTAGAGTTCATTGTCTTCCACGCGGAAATCTTGTTGAGGGAAATTGAAGGTTTGTTGTATGAGGTCCATGTACGTGTTTTCCATTTCAGGCGTGTTAAATTATTTTGAAGGTGCAAATGTAAGTAATCTACATTGAAATAAATAGGGTAAAGTAAACGAGTTGGATTTATGAAACAGATAAAGTTAATAGAAGTAAAATCGGAGATAGGAGCAGGCACCCGTGGGGCAAGCATGGGTATTGATGCCCTTAAAATTGCTGCGCTCGATTTCGGGAGTTATTTCTTTAAACGAAATAAATCTGTTAAGGTACCTGTGGAGAACCGACTTTTGCTTGAACCCATTAAAAACGAATTTGCCAAGCGGATTGTTGGAGTATATACAGTAGTAGATAAGTTGTCAAAGGAAGTACAGAAGGCTGTGGAAGCGCCTAATACTTTCCCGATTGTTTTGCTGGGCGACCATAGTTCCTCTATGGGAACAGTGGCGGGAATTAAGATGGCACACCCTGATAAAAGATTAGGAGTAATATGGATTGATGCACATGCGGATATACATTCACCTTACACAACCCCATCGGGCAATATGCACGGAATGCCCATTGCAGCTATGCTGGATGAAGACAATATGGAGAACAAGGTTAATAATCCGGAAGAAGAAACTATACAGTATTGGGAAAAACTTAAATCACTGGGTGGAATAAAACCAAAGATACTTCCCAGTGATTTGATTTATGTGAGCATGAGGGATACC
>DATHOL010000496.1:0-4120 GCA_035484895.1 Bacteroidia bacterium
ATTGGAGCAACGGCTTGGGAACTACATCATGTGTAGATGCCAAACCACCGGCAAGTATTACGTATACAGTTCAGGTAACTAACGGAGCTTGCTTTAAAGATACCACATTCACTATTATTGTTGACTCTATGCCCTTTGTGAAGTTCAAAGGCGACACATCAATATGTACCGGAGACAGCACAACTATTAAAGTTTCGGGCGGACTCACATACGCATGGACAACAGGGAATACTACCGACAGCATCCACCAGGTATATCCTACAAGGGGATTGTACACCTATTTTGTAACTGTTACCAAAGGTGCCTGTTCCAAAGATTCAGCAAAAATATCGGTTAAGGTATATCCGCATCCTGCTCCTGTTGTCTATCCTATCGATACAAGTGTGTGTTTATTTGATTCCGTGCAGCTTACTGCTACAGGTGGCGATTATTATTTGTGGAAGCCTGCTAAATCAGGCCTGGACCACTATAAATTCTACGGAAATGAACCGGATACAGACAGGAATATGGCCTCACCTGCTGTAACCACTAATTATAGTGTAAGTGTTTGTACATGGGGTTGTTGTAAAGATACAAGTTTATTAGTCACAGTTCGGCCTAATGTGCTGGGTGCCAAGGTATGTTGTAATGATACTGTTTCAGGGGGTACTCCGGTTACACTAAGCGCCACTTTTGATACAGGCCCATATATAATAGAAGGATGGACACCTTCTACCGGGTTAAGTTGTACAACATGCTCCAATCCGGTTGCTACTGACTATATTACTACTACCTATGTGGTCCAAATCGGGGACGTTGCATCACCCGGTTGTTTTGTGCTCGATTCGGTTACGATTGATATTTTTAATTGCAATGTTTTTGTGCCTAATGCATTCTCTCCTAATAAAGCGTATAATAATATACTCAGGGTAAGAAGCGAATGCCTTGTAAGTTTGGATTTTGCAGTGTTTGACCGTTGGGGAAATAAAATGTTTGAAACCACTGATATTAATGACGGTTGGGATGGAACCTACCATGGAAAGAAAATGAATATGGGTACGTATATGTGGTTTTTAAGTTGTTTGGAACAAGATGGTTCACCTGTAGTAAGAAGCGGAAATACTGCACTTATAAGATAAAATTAGCAGAGTTTGGTATTAAGTGACTGAAAAAATGTTATTATTGCAAAAAAATGAGTTAAGAAAATGAAAAAGGTTAAATATATTCTGCTGTTCTCTGTTTTTATTCTTCTCTACGTAGGTTGTAGCAAACAGAATCCGATTACAGGCCCTGCGGGCGCTCAAGGTGCTACCGGAGGAGAAGGCGGTAATCTGATACCTATAGAACTGGGGCCAACGGTATTAACACCATCCCAAATATCGAAAAACCCAAAGCCGGGATATTACTACTATGCCCAACGGCTTTATGGGTATAATAAGAACTTATCTTATATGATGACGACCTATGTAACTAAACAGGACACAGGCCATTTTCCCGCTTGGTATAAATTGCCATATGTTGAGTTATTTGGCGCTGATGAAATGTATTGCTCCATTGGAAACGACTCCCTTTATTTATGGTACTATAACCCAGTAAGTGACCCTATTACTGCTTTTGCAGATACAAATATTACGTACAAAATTGTAATCATTCCACAACAATAAACTTAGATATAAAAAATATTTCAAAAAAATGAAGGCAATCAATTATTTAATTCTCCTTTCCGCGTCCATACTGGTTTTTGCTTCTTGTTCAAAACAAATTGCAGGCCCAACAGGCCCAACAGGCCCTGCAGGGGCTCAGGGGCCGGCAGCATCATATACGGTGGTATTTGATAGCGTAGCATCAGCGGGTTGGGGTGGTACCGGGCCATATACTTTTTCTATTCCTGTAAATGCTATTTCCACCACCAATTACAATATTGTAGAAGTGTATTATTCCATCAATCAGGGCTCTAATAAAACGTATACTGAAATGCCTGTGGCAAATGCTTTTGCAACCGGTGACTATTTCTTTTTTAGTTATACAATATACCAGGTTAATATACAATATGATAATTCTGGTTCCAATGCGGCTTCAACGGCAGCTCCCTATGTATATTTCAAAGTTGTAGTGATAACACAGCCATAATTAGAGAAAATATTAATAAAACTAAAAAATCCTCCCGAGTATTCGGGGGGATTTTTTGTTTTTTAATATCTTTCAAAATAATAATTGTGTGGGATTTAAAAAATGGTGTATTTTTGCACCTCTTAAAAAAACGGTTCGGTAGTTCAGCTGGTTAGAATGCCTGCCTGTCACGCAGGAGGTCGCGGGTTCGAGTCCCGTCCGGACCGCAAACAAGACAACAAAATCCCTTTGAGTTTTCAGAGGGATTTTTTGTTGGAGCAAAGTTTTGCGTACTATGCAGGAATATCATTCAACATCCCCGAAAGACAGATTATTCCTATTGATAGGGCTTGTAAGCCTGTTGTTCATTCCTTTTATTGTTTTATGCTTTTATGCACATCCTATTGCAGACGACTATACGTATAGCCCTGTTTCCCCTTTTTGGGAAACTCAGAAACAACTTTATCTGCATTGGAATGGACGGTATTCGGCTAATTTTATGGTTATGGCTAATCCCATTTTGCACTTTTCCCTTATCGGATACCGATTGGCTGCACTTGGTTTGCTTTTAAGCATACCTATTTCTATACTTTTTGCAGTTTCCTGTGCTTTCAGGAAGGTTATTACTTTATTGGAAAGAATAGTGCTTAGCAGTATTCTGAGCCTTTTTATTTTAAGCCTTTTGTCATCACTCCCCGAAGGCATTTATTGGTATCCCGGCGCCATGACCTATATATTGGGATGTTGCATAGCTATATTCTACATGGGTTTTGTAATTCTGTACCAAAAGAGTAACTTTATTGGCAATCGATGGATTCATTTTTGCGTTTGCGTAATTCTGCTTTTCTTGGCCATAGGCTTTAATGAGGTGCAAATGCTGCTTTTTATTTTTGCCCATTTTGCCGGTTGGATAAGTTTGAAAAAGCAAGAACGGTTTAATTCTATTTTTTTACCGTTATTATTGTTTTGCGCTTTATTTTCATCTGTTATGTTTTTTGCACCGGGCAATCATGGCCGGGAAAGCTTTTTTCCGAATAACCATAACCTGGTATATTCACTAGGAATGACAGCCCTTCAAATGCCGCGGTTCTTTTTTACATGGATTTCTTCTGCGCCATTATGGATAGGTAGTATTTTGTTTGCACCTGTGAGTTTTAAATTATATAAGGAGTCTGTTTTGTTTAATAAACTTGGGCAAATCAAGCCTTTAATTGTCTTCTCCTTTTTATTGGTAATTCTATTCCTTTGCATATTCCCAGCTTATTGGAGCACCGCTATACTTGGGCAACACCGAACATTGAATACGGCTTGCTTCTTTTTTATTCTTACCTGGTTCTTGTTTATTCATACCGTTTATTCCAGGAATAATTTGGCCGGGAAAATGAGTGTTGCGTTAAATCCAACTATAAAAACCGGGCTTGGTGTATTCTTAATATTCACACTGCTATTTTCAGGAAATTCCGGCACAATTCTAATGGACCTTGCATCCGGTAAAATAAGAGGCTTTGATAAAGAAATGACCAACCGGTATAACCTGATAGATGCAGCTAAAAAGCAACGGAAGACTGAAATAATAATGCAGCCTTTGCAAAATAGGCCGGCAAGCTTATTTATTTTAGATATTCAGCCGGGATGCGACCATTGGATAAACCAGCAATTTGCACAGTTCTATGGGTTGAAGAAAATCTGTTGCGATAGTGCTGGTTACAGAAACTGAAAGCTATTTCATCCGTACCCGCTTTACTAAATAAGGCATAAGCACCTGCCGGAATCCATTCTTAATATCGGCTTCTACAAATTCAATGCGGTATTGGCGGCACTTTAGCAAAAGTTCTTTTCTATATTCATTCATTGATGAAATGTAGGAATCGCGTACCTCTGAAGGGTGAACCTTTACTTCTTCTCCGCTTTCCATATCTATAAAGCGATAGGGGCGGTTATCAAATTGAAATTCCTCTTCTTTATCTTTATCTGTAACGTGAAATAAAATTACTTCATGCATATTATGCCGCAAATGCTGCAAAGCCGAGAA
>DATHOL010000497.1:0-2414 GCA_035484895.1 Bacteroidia bacterium
TAATAATTGGTTTTTAGTTAGTAAGATGTTGAAAATATAAGGATACAAAGATACGCACTTTAAAGGAACTATAGTTATCTTTACACAAACAAAACCCTACCCATGAAAAAATTATTAATAGAATTTATCGGGACATTTTTCCTTGTCTTTGTAGTAATGCTCAGCGGCAATCCTTTGGCTATTGGCTGCATATTAATGGCAATGGTATATATGGGGGGACATATTTCGGGGGCACATTACAATCCTGCGGTTACGCTGGGCATACTTATACGCGGAAAAATAAAAACAAACGAGGCGCTTATGTATATGGTAGTGCAGTTAACCGGAGCTATTGTAGCAGCGGTTATGTATTACCTCATTTATGGGAAGACAGTGGCACCTTCTCCTGCACCCGGCTTTAATATTCTTAAACCTTTGCTCATAGAAGCTATTTTCACTTTTGCCCTTGCCATGGTGGTGCTGCACTCAGCTACTTCTCAAAAAACAACAGGCAATTCATTTTATGGCCTTGCCATAGGATTTACCATTTTGGCTGCCGCTACTGCCGGAGGGCCTATTTCGGGAGGTGCCTTTAATCCGGCGGTGGGGACGGGAACCATTTTGGTTGATACGATAATCGGGCATCATGATTCGATAAAAAACTTATGGATATACCTGGTAGGCCCTTTTACGGGCGGGGCCATTGCGGGGTTGGTTTTTAAATTTATTAACCCGGACGATAAGTAGACATTAACGGGAAAGCTTATATAATATTGGGGTATAAGTTTTACTGTTAACGGTATAATTTATACTTTCTTTATAACCCTTACCAATAGCCTCTCCAACCAAACAGGCTTTATCTTCCTTTAAGGTAGCTTTTACAATAGGGCCGGTTTTAAAATCAGTGGCGAATTGTTCTTCCGGGGTATCTCCTGCTATTCTAAGCGACCTTATTTCGGTAACGAGTAATGCGGCGGGAGGTTTCTCCGCACCGACCACCATAAAATTATTTATTGTTACAACCGAATTAGGACCAAGGATAAAAATATGTCCTTTACAAATTTTATTATTTTGCAGGGAGAGTTCATAAACGCAACCATTGTCGCAGAATTTAAAGAGTGATACACTTGTATATACACTTGCATTCAGAACTTCGGTTGTTGTATCGAATGTGGAAGGTAGAAGTACATAACGGTAAATAGCTGTATTATTTTTCATAACAATTTGGAGACGCATTCCGTTCTTTTGACTTCTTTCTTTAGATGTATCTGAACATTCTACTTTTACAGTTACTAATTCCTGTTTTTTATTTCCCTTTTTGCTTTGGGGATAAATAAAAGAAGGAACAAGACAACAAAGAAGGGTATTTATGAATAAGAATTTTCTCATACAGCATGACTGATTACCGACTCATTTGCAAATGTAGGATTTTTAACCAGTCATTTTGTGAGTAAAATCAATATGAATGGATTAGATAGCCAGTTTCCCGAAATATTCATAAATTTGTACTGCAAAACCCTTCTGTATTATGCCCATTTATCATCAGTTAGGAAAGATACCTCACAAACGCCATACTGCCTTTAAAAAGGAAGATGGAACTTACCATTATGAGGAATTGTTCGGCACCGAAGGATTTCACGGAATGTCCTCCTTGCTTTACCATTTGCACAGGCCTACGCAGGTTAGTGCCATTGGTAAAAATATTGATGTTGCCCCTAAAATTGCTGTAGAAAAGAATATCAGGGCTATGCTTTTAAAAGGCTTTGATATTCCTCCTACGGATGATTTTTTGGAAAGCCGTAAAATTTTACTTGCTAATAATGATGTGCATCTGGGATTGGCTGCTCCCCGCAAATCCATGAAAGATTATTTTTATAAAAATGCAGATGCCGACGAACTTATTTTTATTCATAAAGGCAAAGGAGTTCTGAAAACATTTTTGGGCCAATTGCCTTTTAGTTATGGAGATTATCTAATTATTCCAAGGGGAATGATTTATACCATTGAATTTGAGAACGAGGATAACCGTCTTTTCTTTTTAGAATCGTTCAGCCCTATATACTCTCCTAAACGCTATCGGAATGAATTCGGGCAATTGCTGGAGCATTCGCCCTATTGCGAGCGTGATATCCGCCGTCCAATTAATTTGGAAACGATAGACCAAAAAGGCGAATTTATTATTAAAATAAAAAAGCAGGGAAAGCTGCATGACCTTACTTATGCTTATCACCCATTTGATGTGGTAGGCTGGGATGGTATGAATTATCCGTATGCTTTTTCAATACATGATTTTGAACCTATAACCGGACGAGTACATCAGCCGCCGCCCGTGCATCAAACATTTGAAGCGCATAATTTTGTGGTGTGTTCTTTTTGTCCGCGCTTGTATGACTATCATCCTGATTCGATACCGGCTCCGTATAACCATAGCAATA
>DATHOL010000498.1:0-2535 GCA_035484895.1 Bacteroidia bacterium
GTAGAGTCCCCGGCAAAAGCAAAAACCATAGAAAAAATTCTTGGTCCCGACTTCGAAGTAAGAAGTTGTTACGGACATATCCGTGACCTGGAGAAGAATGATATGGGCGTGGACATGAATAATAATTTTCAACCAAAGTATATTGTACCTGCAGATAAAGAGAAAGTTGTAAAGGAATTAAAAAGTATGTCAAAAAAATCCGATGAGGTTTGGCTGGCATCGGATGAGGATCGTGAAGGAGAAAGTATCAGCTGGCATCTGGCTGAAGTATTAGGATTGGATCCAAAGACAACCAAAAGAATTGTATTCCATGAAATTACCAAACCCGCTATTGAAAAAGCAGTAAAGAATCCGCGCATTATCAATATGGACCTGGTAAACGCACAACAGGCACGCAGGGTGTTGGATAGAATAGTAGGTTTTGAATTGAGCCCTGTTCTATGGCGCAAGATCGGTATGAAAGGAGGATTAAGTGCAGGCCGCGTGCAAAGTGTTGCAGTTAAATTGATAGTAGAAAAAGAAAGAGAGATCAATCATTTTACTCCTGTAGGAAGTTTTAAGCTGGAAGCTTTTTTAGCGGCAACAGATCTTAATAACAGGTCTGTATCATTCAAAGCAGATGGACATAAATACAACCAAATAGAACTTGCAGAGAAATTTCTAGAAAGTTGCAAGGGCGCTAAATATACCGTAAAAGATATTCAGGTAAAACCTGGTAAACGAACGCCAGCAGCACCTTTTACCACATCTACTTTACAACAGGAAGCAAGCCGTAAATTAGGATATGGTGTAAGCAAAACCATGTTGCTTGCGCAAAGATTGTATGAAAGCGGTAAGATAACCTATATGCGTACAGATAGCGTGAACCTTGGTGAAACAGCCATGGACGGCATCAAAGCAGAAATAAATAAAAGCTACGGCGATAAATATTTGCAGATCCGCAAATACAAAAACAAAAACGATAGCGCACAGGAAGCGCATGAAGCTATTCGGCCTACCTACATGGAAAATCATACGGCGAGCGATCCTGAATTGGCCCGTTTGTACGAATTGATCTGGAAACGTACCATTGCCAGCCAGATGAGCGATGCGGAATTGGAGAAGACTACGGCAAAAATTAATATCAGTACCAATAACGAAGAATTATCAGCCAGCGGCGAAGTAATAAAATTTGACGGGTTCCTGAAAGTATACATGGAAGGAACGGATGATGAGGATAATGAAAATGAGAACGAAGGTGAAAGCCGTTTGCCTAATTTAACTGTTGGCCAATCATTGGATTTTAAACAAATGACGGCTACAGAAAGATTTACCAAACATTCTGCAAGATACACGGAAGCCTCACTGGTAAAGAAGATGGAAGAATTAGGTATCGGCAGGCCGAGTACTTATGCGCCAACCATCTCTACTATTATTAAAAGGACATACGTTGAGAAAAAAGACAAAGAAGGGGTTAAAAGAAATTTCCGCATCTTAAAATTAAAAGATGATACGATCCAGAAAATAACGGAGCAGGAAAATACCGGTGCAGAAAAATCAAAACTTTTTCCATCGGATCTTGGTTTAGTTGTAACGGATTTTTTAAGTCAGCATTTTACCAAAGTGATGGATTATTCTTTCACTGCCAATATCGAAAAAGAATTTGATGAGATAGCTGACGGTAAAATGGTGTGGAATAAAATGGTGGGTGATTTTTACACGCCATTTCATACAGGCGTTGAACATACATTAGAAACAGCAGAGAGAGCTGTAGGTGAACATATTTTAGGTGCTGACCCTACAACAGGAAAGCAGATCATGGCAAGGATGGGCCGCTTTGGCCCGATGGTACAGATTGGCGCGCAACATGATGAAGAGAAACCTCGTTATGCCAAATTGAAAGCAACACAAAGTATTGAGACGATCACTTTGGAAGAAGCGATTGAATTATTCAAGTTGCCGCTAAGCCTGGGGGAATACGAAGGATTGGAAGTTTCTGTGAACATCGGCAGGTTTGGTCCGTATGTAAAATGGGGCGAACAATTTATATCTATTCCAAAAGGAAGAGAAGCATCAGAAGTTGATCTGCATGAAGCGATAGAAATAATTACAGCCAAACAAATCGAAGATGCGCCAATTGGTTTTTATAAGGAAAAGCCGATCACGAAAGGCAAAGGTAGATTTGGCCCGTTCATTAAATGGAACGATATGTTCATCAACATTCCACGTGCCTATAATTTTGATGCGTTGACACAACAGGATTGCAATGAGCTGATCGAAAAGAAAATAGAAAAAGAATCCAATCGTTATATCCAAGAATTTCCTGCCGAAAAAATATCAATTGAAAATGGCCGCTGGGGTCCTTTTATCAAGTATAATAAAAAGATGTTCAAAATTATTGCCGGCCCAAAGGGAAAATATACTGCTGAAGAATTAGCTGTGATCGATGTGGAAGAGATCAAGAAGATGATTATCCTGCAAGACCCAAAAGCTTTTTCGAAAAAAGCACCGGCTAAAAAATCTGCCACAAAAAAAGCTGCTCCTAAGAAAGCCGCT
>DATHOL010000499.1:0-5470 GCA_035484895.1 Bacteroidia bacterium
CTATTCGCTGCAAGTCCTCGTTGCACTCCGGGCTATCCGCTACAGCGGCGAAGCCCACATGAGTTCGATAATAAATAAACGAGTCACGAATAATCCCTGCCCGGAAAAACAGTCGGGGCTCACGCTTTTTTGTCATTCTGAACGAAGTGAAGAATCTATTCCATTCTAATCCCTCACGCAAAATCCCCTCCGCCGGAGGGGTGCAGGGGTGGGTATATATTTGTAATCCCTCACGCAAAATGCAACACTTTTTGACACAGAATAGTAATTAACATTGATGCTTTTGCTAAGGATGAAAACATAATAAATAAGCCAAATGATAAATTAACGGGTAAAAAACCAATCGAGTTTATTCAGAGCGTCAATCCTATTGTAATTGTGGATGAGCCACAAAATATGGAAACTGAAATACGTAAAAAAGCAATTGAGAATCTTAATCCACTTTGCACATTGCGTTATTCAGCTACTCATACCAACTTATATAATTTAATGTACTCACTTAACCCCGTAAAAGCATACGACTTAGGACTGGTGAAACAAATAGAAGTTGATTCAGTTATTAGCGAAAATGATTTTAACTCACCTTACCTGCAACTAGAGAATATAACACCTGTTGGAAAAAATGCACTTAAGGCGAAGATAAAAATTGATGTTAGTAGTAAAAATGGCGTCCAAAGAAAATCAGTAACAGCTACTGGGAAGAATAATGATTTGTTCTTGCTGTCAAATAGAAATGATAAATATGATGGACTGAAAATTAATGAAATTGACTTAGGCAATGAACAAATTGAACTCAACAATGACGTGATTTTGAAAATAGGCGAAACGCAGGGTGGGATGAATGATGAGATTATGCGTTTTATGATTGAAAAGACCGTTGAGGAGCATTTGAAAAAGGAAAAGGCATATAAAGACAAAGGAATAAAGGTTCTTTCGCTTTTCTTCATTGATAAGGTAAAGAATTATAGGGAATATGATGCAAATGGGAGCCCTATGAAAGGCAAATTTGCAAGATGGTTTGAGGATATTTATGCAAAAGAAATTTTAAAACCGACATATAAGGGACTTATATCTCATCCGGTTGACGAAATACATAATGGATATTTCTCACAGGATAGTAAAGGTAAGGTGAAAGACACTAAGGGAGAGGGTGAAATAGATGATACTACATACAAATTAATCATGCAGGAAAAGGAAAAACTGCTTGATATAAATATACCCCTGCGTTTTATATTCAGTCATTCCGCTTTGCGAGAAGGCTGGGATAACCCTAATGTGTTTCAGATTTGCACCCTAAATGAAACCAAATCAGAAATAAAAAAACGTCAGGAAATCGGCAGGGGCTTACGCCTTTGTGTCTCTTTCCCGTCAGGTGAGCGCGTCTTTGACAGAAATATAAACCGACTTACAGTAATTGCTAATGAGCGATACGAAGATTTTGCAAGGGCATTGCAAAAGGAAATTCAGGAAGATTGTGGAGTTGATTTTACCGGAAGAATAAAAAACAGGGAAGACAAGAAAAAGGTCAACTATAGAAAGGGGTTTAAAGCAGATCCTAAATTTTTAGAAATATGGGAGAAAATTCAGTTTCGAACAAAATACAGTGTAAATTATAATACGGAAAATCTTATTAAACTGGCAGCAGCAGCCGTTAGTAAAATGGATGAAACTAAAAAACCAACTATAAGGTCAACTAAGAAAAAGGTTATAATTACAGAGAAAGGTGTTGATGGATTATTATTAAAGGATAGCCCTGATGACAGTTATGAGTCAACTTTCGAAATACCAGATATGTTAGCCTACATACAAAGTAAGACAGAGTTAACACGAAGTACGATTTTGGAAATACTATGGAAATCTGAACGCCTTAATGAATTACTGGTCAACCCCCCAGTTATTTATGGATAATTCCATTTCAAAAATAAAAGGTGAGTTGCAACAATTAATGATAAGTGGAATAAAATACGAGAAAATTGGAGGTAAGATTTATGAAATGACCTTATTCGATGACAACAATCTTGAGATATACATTGATAATTTCACTCACTTGGTTAAGGACAGTTCAAAAACAATCTATGATGACTATATTCCGCTTGACAGTAATGTAGAAAGCCAATTCGCAAAGGATTGCGAAAGTAGTGAACAGATAGAGTTTTACTTTAAACTACCCAATTGGTTTGAAATAAAAACCCCAATTGGAAATTATAGGCCTGATTGGGCTGTGGTTTTTAAAGACGAGAAGAAGATTTATTTTGTTGCAGAAACAAAATCAGTAGGGCAGGAATTAAGAGGGAGTGAGAAAATGAAAATTGACTGTGGTAAAGCTCACTTTAGCACATTCGATGATGTAATTTACAAAAGGGTTTCTTCAGTAACTGAACTAAATAGCTAAGGTGTTTTTAGTAAATTTGGATAGAGATATAAAGCTATCTTCGCAGCCAATTAAAAAATACTGATTTTATGGATAAGCCCAATATTGCTCAAAAAGCCAATTACCCTGTTGAACTTCAACCCGGTAAATACTATTGGTGCGCCTGTGGTTTAAGCCAAAACCAACCCTTTTGTGATGGTTCACATAAAGTAACATCTTTTACTCCGGTTGAGTTCGAAATAACTGAAACCAAAACAGTAAAACTTTGCGGTTGCAAATATTCGGCTAAAAAGCCTTTTTGCGATGGAGCGCATAAAAGTCTTTAATTAGCAATTAACAATTAATAATTAATAATGGCGGTTTTACTCGGGTTAAGGACAATTACTAATTGCTAATTATTAATTACTAATTATAACTCAAAGAGTACTAATTGCTAATTATTAATTCCTAATTTGGAGTTTCGGTGAGGGATGGCTATATTTGTACTATAATTAGCCTCTATGTCTACCATCTTAGTTAATGTACCGGAAAAGGAGAAGGATTTTTTTAATAGTCTGTTGAAAAAATTCAAGTTTAAATCTCATACCATTTCGAAAGAAGAACTGGAAGAAGCCGCCATTGCTAAGTGGATTGAAAAAGGCATGAAAAGTAAAGACATTCCTTTAAAAGAGTTGTACAAATTCCTTAAAGAGAATGGAGTTAATAGTTAAGGGGCAATTTTGCGTTAGCGATTGAAGTAGAAACCCCACAGCGTAGCGAGGAGTTGTAACGGAAAGCGCGACCCGAAGGGGAACGCCCAAATGGAATAGACCCTTCGACAGGCTCAGGGTGACAAAAATTCGTGTAATTCGTGGCAAAAAAAACTGAGATTGCTTCACTGCGTTCGCAATGACGGACAGCATAAAACCTTATCTTCGCAACCTTAATTATCAATTACTAATTGCTAATTATTAATTCCTAATTATAACTCAAAGATTACTAATTGCTAATTATTAATTACTAATTTGGAATGCAAAAATTATTAATTTAGAAAGCGATGATCGCTACTGAAAGAGTCATAAAATATAATCGCACCAGGCACGACGATAAGAGTCTGCTGGAAATATACAAGGGTATTCTGTTGCCAAGGATGATAGAGGAGAAGATGCTATCGTTACTAAGGCAGGGAAAAATATCGAAATGGTTTTCGGGTATTGGGCAGGAGGCAATTTCGGTGGGTTCGGCAATGGCGCTGAATAAAGATTCGTATATATTACCTATGCACCGCAACCTGGGTGTATTCACTTCTCGCCATGTTCCGCTGGAGAGATTATTTTCTCAGTTCCAGGGCAAGGCAGGTGGCTTTACCAAAGGGCGCGACCGTTCCTTTCACTTCGGCACACAGGAATATAAAATAGTGGGAATGATATCGCACCTTGGCCCGCAAATGGGTATAGCCGATGGTATTGCATTGGGTGATATGCTGCGAACCCAGAAAGGTACCAAGCCTACATTGGTATTCAGCGGTGACGGTGGCAGCAGCGAAGGCGATTTCCATGAGTCTATTAACGTGGCTGCGGTATGGGACCTGCCGGTAATATTTATTGTAGAAAATAATGGCTACGGATTATCCACTCCTTCGAGTGAGCAGTTCCGTTGCAAGCAGTTTATTGATAAAGCTATCGGTTACGGTATTGAAGGTGTGCAGGTAGATGGCAACAATGTGCTGGAGGTATATGACACCATAAAATTGTTATCGGAAAAGATTGCACAAAAGAACAGGCCCTTTTTATTGGAGTGCCTTACATTCCGCATGCGTGGCCACGAAGAGGCATCGGGCACCAAATATGTGCCGCAGGAACTTTTTGAGATGTGGGGCAAAAAAGATCCGGTTACCAATTATGAAAATTATTTGTTGGAACAGGGTGTATTGAATCAAAATGCAATAGATGAAATACGTGCAGGCATAAAGCACGATATGGAAAAAGCCCTTGAACTTGCTTTGGCTGAACCAAATGTAAAAGCCGATACACAAAGGGAATTGGCTGATGTATATAAAGCATATGAACAAAAGGAAACGAAACCCGCTACAAATAACAAAAAGCCTAAACGCTATATAGATGCGGTATCTGACGGATTGAAAATGGCTATGCAAAAGCATCCTAACCTTATATTAATGGGTCAGGATATTGCGGAATATGGGGGAGTGTTTAAAGTAACTGAGGGCTTTGTAAATGAATTTGGAAAGGAACGTGTACGCAATACTCCGCTGTGCGAATCGGCTATAATAGGTGCGGGCTTTGGTTTATCTATAAATGGCTATAAGGCAATGGTAGAAATGCAGTTTGCCGATTTTGTTACCTGTGGCTTTAACCAGATAATAAATAATTTGGCAAAGTCTCATTATCGCTGGGGCCAAAATGCCGATGTAGTTGTACGTATGCCTACGGGTGCCGGAACAGGTGCGGGACCATTCCATTCACAAAGTAACGAGGCATGGTTTGCACATACCGCCGGACTTAAAGTGGTTTATCCTGCTTTTCCGAGTGATGCAAAAGGCTTGCTATTGGCTGCATTCGAGGACCCTAACCCGGTAATGTTCTTTGAACATAAAGCACTTTACCGTAGCATAACTGAAGATATTCCTGATGATTACTATACCGTTGAAATTGGTAAAGCACGCAGGGTGAAAGAAGGAAATGATGTTAGCATCATCACTTATGGCTTTGGTGTTCACTGGGCATTAGAAGCATTAAAAAATATGCCTGAAGTATCTGCCGACCTAATTGACCTACGAACTTTATTGCCACTCGATACCGAAACTATTTATGAATCGGTAAAGAAAACAGGCAGGGTTATAATCCTCCACGAAGACACTTTTACCGGTGGAATAGGTGGGGAGCTATCTGCTTTAATAAACGAGAACTGTTTCCAATATTTAGATGCTCCCGTAATTCGCTGTGCCTCACTCGATACCCCTATACCTATGGGCAACGAACTGGAATGGGATTTCCTCCCAAAGGCACGTTTTACAAGCCAGTTAAAGCAATTGCTTGATTATTAGTAGGTAATTAATTTCAGAAAGGGGATAATAGAGCTCAAAAAAGTGCTATTTTATTT
>DATHOL010000500.1:0-2586 GCA_035484895.1 Bacteroidia bacterium
TGGAGTACGGCTTCGTCCGGCTGGTTAGCCTTGCCTGTTACAAACCTGCTTGGACAGAATTATGGAGACGAATTAAGTTACGGATACGATAATGGATTTGTAACTTTTAGTTATTATACCGGCGGAACCAATACCTTGCCACCAAGTTCTTATGTGGGATTTACTACTATTTATTTTAAAGTTACCGTGATTCCACCGGCTCTTCAACATAAATATCCCGGGACCAACTGGCAAAATGCTTCCGAAGTTCAAAAGATTCCGGAAGTGCAGGCTGCCTTGAACGCGAATAGTAAATAAATTTAATAATTTATTTTTCTGAAATCCTCCGTCATTTATTGCCGGGGGATTTTTATTTTATCTTTACTCATACTTTATTTAATCCCATAGAGATTAAATGCGATTTGCGGGAATAAGGTTTGGATGAGTAAATACAAGCTAAAAACAGGTATCCTTATACTTCCTGCGGTTGCATGTGCGATTCGAGTACGGTAGGATTATTTAACAACCTTACAATTTTGTCGTAAAGTTCATCTGGCTTAAAGGGCTTGGGAACATATTCGTTCATGCCCAGTGCAACACACTTTTCATAATCGAGCCTTAATGCCGATGCTGTGATGGCTATGATGGGCAAATTAGATGCCGGTGGCAGCAATGTTGAACGGATGTATTTAGTGGCTTCCAATCCGTCCATTTCAGGCATTTGAATATCCATTAAAACAATGTCATAAGGTTTTACAGTTAGCATTTCAATGGCTACCCTGCCGTTTTCAGCTATACTCACTTTAGCACCCCATTTTTCAAGGGTTTTTAATATTACGCGCTGGTTAATTTTGTTGTCTTCGGCCACCAGTATGTGTATGCCGTTTAAGTTTCTAAGGGTGGTTGAACCATTAGCAGCAATAGCGCCCACATTAAATTGTTCCACATATTGCTTAAAAGTTAACCTGACGGAAAAAGTAGAGCCACGTCCCGGTTTGCTTTCTGCAAAAATGGTTCCATCCTGCATTTCTACTAATTTCTTAGCTATTCCTAATCCTAATCCTGTTCCGCCAAATTTGCGGCTGGTATCAACACTGGCTTGGGTAAAGGGCTCGAAAATACTGATGAGTTTATTGGGGCTGATGCCTATACCTGTATCTTTAACTACAAACTCGATAGAGATAGTGCCGTTTTCTTCTCCCCGTAAATATACGCTTAGACTAACCTCTCCTGTTTCGGTAAATTTAACAGCATTGCCGGTAAGGTTCCAAAGAATCTGAGATAACCTGACGGGATCGCCAACAATTTTTTGGGGTATGCTTTTTTCTACATTGCTGTAATATTTAATAGTTTTCTCACGGGCTTTTACTTCCATGGCAAGTGAAAGGTTCCTGATAATGTCGCGCACATTAAACGGAGTTTCATCAAACACCATTTTGGCCGCATTTATCTTCGAAATGTCAAGGATATCATTAATAATAGTAAGCAGCATACTTGCCGAATCGCGTATTCCGCGGGCGTACTCCTTTTGCTCGTCATTGAGCGATGTTTGGGTGAGGAGATATGCCATTCCTATTACGCCATTCATAGGGGTACGTATTTCATGGCTCATATTAGCCAGGAACTCTTCTTTTATTTTTGCAGCTTTTTCAGCTTGTTCTTTGGCAACTATCAATTGCGTCTCCAGTTCTTTTTTCTCGCTTATGTCATTAAGCAATGAAAGGCTGCATTTTTTCCCATAAAGCTCAATAATAATATTCGAGAAAAGCATATTAAGCGGCTTACCCATTTTGGTAAACATAATCTGTTCTCTGTTTTTAAGGGCTCCATTTTTCTTTAATTCGCCTATCAGCCTTGCCCTGCTTTCGGAAAGTAATATGCCAAGGCTCGTTTCTGAACGCCCGATAGCTTCCTGGCGCTGGTATCCGAATAAGTCGAGGAAAGCTTGGTTGGCATCCAGAATAATACCTGAATCCAGTTCTGCAATACAGATACAGGTCGGGCTGAAGTCGAAAAAAGTTAGGAACTTCTTATTATTATCGATTAATACCTTTGATTGGTTAGCCATCCTGTTGTATATGATGGTAGATATTACCAATGTTACCGCAATTCCACCCCATAGTATTGAATCGGGAACGGAGGGACTTTTGTGGGTGGCAATACTCATTAGCCAAAATACCAGCAGCAATACTGAATTAAGCGCTAAAAATACAGACCATCTGGTAAATCTTCTTTCCATTAAGGAATGTTAAATTGACAACTAAATAAGGCTTCGCTTTTATATGCTTTTCTTTATACCATGGGACGCACTCCTGCAAATATATTATTTTTAAAATAGCACGGCATAATTAAGCAATGCCAAATTTAACGCTAATAACAGAACATATTGATAGGTATTATTGATTAGGAATAGATTTGCCCAAGGGTTCCCTATTTATTGGCCTGGCCATTGTAGATATCATTCTATAGAGCTCCTCGGGTTTAAATGGTTTAGAGATATAATCATCCATTCCTAATTCCCTGCATTTCTCTTTATCCAGCCTTATTACAGAAGCCGTCATGGCAACTATGGAAACATCGGAAGCAGGTGATGGTAAGGTATTTCTG
>DATHOL010000501.1:0-3125 GCA_035484895.1 Bacteroidia bacterium
AAAGCAGTTATACTGCGAAGCTATCTCCACAGCTACAGGTACGACTAGCGTTTGGGTTATTAAAGCTGAATCCTTTTCCATTTAGCCCACCGCTAAAGTCTAGTTCCGTACCTACCAGGTAAAGAAAGCTTTTACGGTCAACTACTATCTTAACACCTTTATCTTCAAATAGTTTATCTTCAGGTTTAAGATTAGTGTCGAAGGTCATTTTATAAGAAAGGCCGGAGCAGCCACCACTTTCTACGCCTACACGTACAAAGCTGTCTGTCTGTGCGTTAGATTCCTTCATCAGGTCGTCTAACTTATGTTTTGCATTTTCTGATACTGTTATCATGGTATGGGTATATTCTATTACAGCGCAAAGTTACACAAAATTGGGGAAATAGGGGTACATTTGGATTGTCTCAGAACCAGAATTCTGTATGATTAAACCAAATATTCCACTATTGCCTCCCGAGGGTTATGTTCCATTGCCAGGAAGCGAACACCGCCCATCGCTGGAAGTTAAAATACTCGGCCCTGCAGATAATAAGGAATCTATAGTAGCTACTATAGTATTAAGAAGAAGGATAGATGGGCCCTCATTCCCTGATTTTGAATACTTTACCAAATGCTACCCCAAAAATCACAAAAGATTATCGGTGGATGAATTTGCCTCCAACTACGGGGCACATCCAGATGACATAAATAAGATTATTGATTTTGCGGAAAAGAATGGATTACAGATTCTTGAATCCCATCCGGCACGACGTACAGTTGTAATTTCGGGTACGGTTGAACAAATGAATAAATCATTTGCTATTACCCTCAAATGCTATGAACATAAGGTGGTTAAGCATCGTGGCGGAAGGCCTGAAAAGGAATCCTATCGGGGCAGGCAAGGATTTATGCATGTGCCTGCTGGTTTAGCGAAAATTATAGTTGGTGTTTTCGGACTGGACAATCGCCGTATTACCAAGCGAAATAGTGTTGAGCCACCTTCTACTACAAAAATTACCATTGACCAAATAAGGAGGTTCTATAATTTCCCAACTAATTCGGCCACAGGGCAAACCATTGCAGTTTTTTCGGAAGCCGGATATACCGAGGCAGACATAAAAAGCAATTTTCCGGATAAACTGCCGGAAATTATTGAAGTAAATGTAAATGCTAAAAATGATGGAAAGGCTGACCCCGAAACAACCCAGGATATATATGTAGTGGCATCTGCAGCACCGGGGGCTAAAATTGCAGTTTATTTTACTACAAATGATCAGGGAGGTTGGGTAAACCTCATTAATCGTGTTGTTCATCCCGATGAAGGCGACCCTATTTGCAATGTTTTATCTAATAGCTTTTATGTTGCTGATAGCGATGATATGGGATTGCTTCCTCCCTTCAGCCAAAACTGGATTGATACAGTTAGTATGGCATTTCAGGATGCGGCAGTACAAAAGATAACCGTTTGTTGCGCCTCCGGCGATAATGGAACCGATTCAAAAGTCGGAGATAAACATGCCCATGTGCAATACCCCGGTAGCGACCCATGGGTGCTGTGTGTAGGAGGAACCACAATCAGAAATATAATAGGAGATTCTTTTGATGAATATGTCTGGAACGATATAATGCCCAATGGCCATGGCTGTGCAACAGGTGGAGGTGTGAGCGGATATTTTCCAAAACCCTCTTACCAAAATAAAGCTCATGTACCACGCTCATTAAATAACGGACATATTGGGCGTGGCGTGCCTGATGTGGCTGCCAATGCAAGCCCTAATAGCGGCATTCCCATGATAATTGCAGGCAAGTCGGATGCCGCAATTGGAACAAGTGCTTCATCGCCCCTCTGGGCAGGATTGATAGCGGTAATTAATGCAGCACTTGGAGAACCCGTGGGATTTATTAATCCGCATATTTATAAAATGGGCTCAAAAGTATTTAGAGATATAACAGGCAAAGAAGGCCCAAAAGACAACGCACTTGCAGATGCACCGGGTTATCCTGCCTACAAGGGTTGGGATGCTTGTACCGGTTGGGGTAGCCCCAATGGGGTTGAGTTATTAAAAGCATTTCAAAACCTGAATCGCGAATAATTTTATTTAGAATAATATGACAAGGCTTACTATTATTTTCTTTCTTGTAATTTCAATCTCCTCTTGCCATAATAAGGCGGATAATACAAATGATATAAGTAAGGCTATTTTAAATGATACCATTATTCCATTCAATGGAACATGGGCAAGCGAGGCGTATATCAGGATATTAAAAACAACCAAATCTCCACGTTTATCACAAGATAGCGGGTATTTTATCCAAATACCAAAATCATATAAGGATAAGACATTTCCATATTTGTATCATGAGGCGGGAGGCGAATATCATATCATAAAACATGGAACTTCGTTTTATTTAAAATCCATAGATAATGCAAGTGATTCAACCGAAATAATTGTAGCGGATAATGGTAATAAATTGAAAATATGGAATGAGGTGTTTATTAAAACAAAAGACAGTTGCGGTGTTCCCGAAGATATCTTGTTTAAAGGGAATTATAAACTCAACGGCAAGCCTGTTACATTTAATGCAAATGGTACTATTGTCGGGTTGGACAGCATTAAATTTTACGCTATAGAGAATGACTATATAGGGCCGGGATTCGGTGATTTAGATGTGGTTTATTTAGGCAAAACATCAAAAGAAAAGCAAACACACTCTTTCCTGTTTAAAGCAGACACACTATTTATTTATAAAATAAAGTGCCTGGAGATAGACAGTAGCAATGGCGATTGTTTGGATATTGCAAACGATAAATTACGCTACACACTTATCAGAAGTTAATCTTGGTTACAGATGCAACTGGTCAAGACTTCTTCCCCTTAAAAAACGGCACCAGGCAGAAAAAAGCCAATGCCGGGAAAAAATGCATCGGCACAGCAAGTCCGGGAAATAATTCGGGATTCTTAATATCTAAAGGCAAACTCATGCTGATAGGGCTAATTATACTTGCAAAAGACGCCAACGCAATCACTATATTAATGACACCTTTCCAATTTTCTTTGTTGAATCTTTCAAGCACCCAATAACTTATTGCCATTAACAAGCACCCGAATATGGATGCACCGGATATGGAACCGGGATTGATGATT
>DATHOL010000502.1:0-4209 GCA_035484895.1 Bacteroidia bacterium
TTATGATATTGCAGCCATAGTTAATGCCGGAGGCCCACCCGACATGGTAAAATTAAAAGAGGCTATGCTCAGCCATGGTTTGGTTCCTGTTGTGGGATAACAAATTTCTTTTATTCTATCTATAGCCTCAAACCCTAACTAGTGTTTGAGGCTTTTGCTTTTAATTCCTTCTGAAAATTTACCGGCTAATTTCCAGAGGGTTCTACTTCCATTTTCCAAAAAAATGAAAAATAATATACGTAGTCAAATAACTTCATATATATTTGCGTAGCCAAATAACTACACAATGAATTTAAGACGCGATGTATTTCAAGCAATAGCCGACCCGACAAGAAGGGCGATAGTTACTTTAGTAGCCTCGCAAGTAATGACAGCAGGTGCCATAGCCTCCAACTTTGACACAGCAAGGCCGACCGTCTCAAAACACCTGCAAATACTTACCGAGTGTAATTTGCTTGTACAAGAACAAAAAGGAAGGGAAATCTATTATAACTTAAATCCTGAAAAAATGCAAGAGATAGCAGACTTTATAGAACCATTCCGCAAAATGTGGGATGACAGATTTAACAAATTAGAAATCGTTTTAAAAAACTTAAAAAAAAATGGAAAATAACAGCAAAACAGAATTTGTAGTGGATTTACAAAACAAAAAAGCAACTATTACCCGAATGTTTGATGCACCGCTTGAAAACGTATGGCGTGCATGGACCGAAAAGGATTTATTAGATCAATGGTGGGCGCCTAAACCTTTTACTGCAAAAACAAAAATTATGGATTTCAAAGTTGGCGGCCGAAGATTTTATGCTATGGTAAGCCCGGATGGGAAAGAGGGCTGGTCAATCCAAAAATATACTTCCATTACCCCAAAAACGAATTTCAAAATGTATAATACGTTTGCAGACAAAGATGAAAACCCCCAATTGCCGGGTTCTGATTGGGATGTGACTTTTAGCGAACAAAACGGAACGACAAAGGTGTGCATTATTATTACAAATGAATCTCTTGACCGTATGAATAAAATGATTGAAATGGGCTTTGAAGCAGGGCTTACTGCTACACTTGGAAATCTCGAGGAATTGTTACAAACATCCTAATAAAATAAGCTTAAAAAAACAAAAAATCATGGAACTGAAAACAAAAATAAATGCCGAAGATGGCAAACAGGATTTAACTATCACACGGGAATTTGATTTACCCGTTGAGTTGCTTTTTAAAGCACATGCCGAACCCGAACTAATTGAGCAATGGATGACGAACCCTTATGCCACAGCAAAAATGCTGAAGTTTGAGGGAAAGAAACATGGCAGTTACCAACAGCAATCGACAGATGCAAATGGGAATGTGGTATTCAAGGCCAATGGAGCAATTCATGAGTTTATCCCGAATAAGAGAATCACCCGCACGTTTGAAATGGAGAACGCGCCCTTGGGTGTACAACTTGAGATTTATGACTTTGAAAAGCTTTCTGATAATACCAGCAAACTCACCATGCACGTAATTTATGAATCAGGTGTATTACGGGATCAAGTACTGAAGATGCCTTTTGCACAAGGCTTAAGCATGGCGCATAACCGGATGCAGGAAATTATGAGCAAACTGAAATAACAACAATCAACAAGAACGCTATGAAAGAGCAAATCATCGAAAGTGAAAAAAAACTTTTGACCGCTTTCCAAAGCAACGATACAACTATTTTGGACGAGTTGTTACACGATGATTTGCTTTTTGTTATTCCAACGGGACAAACGATAACTAAAGCAATGGATTTGGAAAATATGCGTTCGGGCAATATGACTGTTCATTCAATTTCATCAAGCGACCAGCAAATAAATTTAATCGGCGACAATGCGATTGTTTCCGTACTGATAGAACTAAAGGGTAAATATTTGGAGCATAACATTGATGGTAAGTTCCGTTATATCAGAGTTTGGAAATTAATTAACGATACCTGGAAAGTAATTGGAGGAAGCGGAATGCAAATTTAAAACAAACATACTATGGCAACAAATAAATTGAACCCGAAGGTTGATTGGTTCTTCACTAAGCCCACCAGGTGGCAGGAAGAATACGGAAAACTAAGAACCATTGCTCTCGATAGCGGCCTCACGGAAGATTTGAAATGGGGTTGCCCTTGCTATACGACATCAGACGGTAAAAACATAGTGCTGATACACGGGTTTAAGGATTATTGCGCCTACCTGCTTTTCAAAGGCTCTTTGATGAAAGATGAAAGTGGTATTCTTATCCAGCAAACCCCCAATGTGCAGGTGCCACGACAGATACGGTTTACCAATACAAAGGAAATAACCAAACTCGCATCTACTTTAAAAGCCTATATTAAAGAAGCCATCGAATTAGAAAAAGCGGGAGTGAAAGCAACATTGAAAAAGGCTTCGGAATATAAAGTGCCGGAAGAGTTTCAAAATAAATTAAATGAGAATGCTGCTTTGAAAAAGGCTTTTTATGCATTGACTCCCGGCAGGCAACGGGGATACCTTTATAATTTTTCCCAACCGAAACTGGCTAAGACCAGGGTCGAAAGAGTTGAAAAATATACACCCAAAATTCTAAATGGAAAAGGAATAGATGATTAATTTAGTGTCAATGAATTTCTTCAATAAAAATATTCCCCGAAGACAATTGACTGCGGTATCGACAAGAGAACTTCACGAGACATTAAAGAGGGCTCTGGATGAAATTCTTAAACAATCATGCCCTTGTCATTATCCAAGATTTCGATATTTAATTCAATTTCAGCATGGCAAATTTAATGCAGGCCCTGTGTTTTGTGCTGACACCAACTATTTGGTTTCTATTGCCCGTAGTAAAGAATTAGATTATCTAACATTGACTTCCCATGTTACTGAGAATATAACAGGAGACTATGGTGAGGACTTAATTTACACTTGCCAAAAATGCAAGACAGTTTATAAGAATATTTGCAAGCAATATAGCATCAATTTTGAATTTGAATATCTTGATATTATTGAGCCAAAGTACCTCTTTGAGATAGGAGCTGATTTGACTTTTCCGTTCCCCTTGCTTCAAGGACTTTATGGGTTTAAAGATGAAGATATCTTAAAATGCTCCAAAGAATTTGCACTTGGCAGTGCAAATGAGGTCTATAATTATTTGACAGAAATAAGACAACAATAAGAAAATAAATTACCTAATAAAAAGAAATAATGGAAAAAAGAAATAAAATCATCTATTGGGTTTTCACCGGATTATTCACAATAGGTATGTTTTCAAGCGGCTTGCAACAAATATTCAGGCAAAAAGACATGGCGGATATGGTAAGCGCATTGGGTTACCCCATGTACTTTATGACCATACTTGGCGTATGGAAGATTTTAGGGGTTATAGCCGTTTTATTACCCGGATTTAAACTCCTGAAAGAATGGGCTTATGCAGGTTTTTTCTTTGTTATGACGGGTGCCTTTATATCACATTTGGCATGTGGTGATTACGCCGTAAAAGCAATGCTTGGTCCAATTTTCCAGACTCTTTTTATTGTTTTGTCCTGGTACTTCAGGCCGGCAAGCAGGAAGGTGGTGGCGGGTAAATAGTAAAGTTTATAAGCACCTTCTATATTTAACTATACATCTATGGATTTATAAAAAACCTATGCCTCATCCTTAGTAGTTCGTACCAAACTGATACCGGAAATAAAAAAAATAAGGCCAAGAATTCCATAAATGGCAAATGCCTTGATATCATAGTTATTATTATCCGTTGAACGGATAAAGAAATGGGCTGCATAAATGAGACCAGCTATTCCGAGTACTGTGGGTATGGCTCCGAATATTCTTTTCAAATTCATAAATTACTGGTTTTTAAGTAGCATAAATTTAGCATCGATTTAAAAAAAAATGATAAGTATTCGTTAAGCGATGTTAATTCATCGGTTAAAGGTGAAACAATGCCCTCCGCAACCGTTATGTTATGCCAACTTGGCGTGTAGGCCACTCAAAAAGCAAAAACATTTCTTATTATTGCATAAAAAATAAAGCATGGAGCTAGCAGGTTCTTCTATAAATCCAGGTACAGTTGAATTGGTTCTTAAGCAAGGTATCTTCAAACAAAAATTAGCGATTGACCGTCTCGGGATAGAATACAAAAAAAGATACGTGCCTTTCAGCGAGATAGAAAGCCTGCGATATGGAGCTACCAATGTTTCCGTGCATGGCATTCCTGCTAGCGTTAACT
>DATHOL010000503.1:0-2597 GCA_035484895.1 Bacteroidia bacterium
GAAAGAACAAGTATTTGAATTATTGAGAAGGACTCTTCGTCCCGAATTTTTAAACCGCATTGATGAGGTTATTATGTTCACTCCGCTTACAAAAAAGGACATCAATGCGATTGTAAAATTGCAATTTGACGGCGTAGTACGCAGATTGCAAGAGGAAAATATCCGTCTCGGAATAACCGATGAAGCTATTCAATGGCTTGCTGCCACCGGTTTTGATCCGTCATTCGGAGCAAGGCCCATTAAAAGGCTTATTCAGAAAAAGGTATTGAATGAACTCTCGAAGGAACTGCTTGCCGGAAAAATTGAACGCGACAGCGACATTGTTATGGATGTATTTGATGATAATGTAGTGTTTCGCAAACCAATTGAAACGGATAAGAAATCAGTTATGAATTATAAGCTATAAAGTATTTCCGAATTAGCTTAGTAAACCCTTCCTTCCCGCCACAAATCAACGGCATTATACCATAGATTGCGGTATGTGGCCTGGCGTTGCAGGGCGTAGTCATTGTTGCTGAAAGGATTCTCTAATTTCAGGAAGTAAAACGTAAGCGACATGTAGTTTTTTTCCTCGCCGTAGGTCCATGTTTCTCCGCTGGATGTACGGTAAATGGAGGAGGGCGCACCATACACCAGGTATATCATGCCGCGATCGGTTTTCCACCCTTCCTGGTAAGATGTGAAATACCTGTTTGCATCTTGAATCCGGCCATAATAGCCACGAATGAGTTCCCTGGCCTTCTCCTGGTTTCCGCTGGAAGTTGTGAGCCAGAAATTATCCACATCCTGCTTAGGGTTTTTTGAACCCACCAACTTTTCAAACTCATCATTCGATGATATGTAACGCAATGGAGCAACCATTTGATAAGCCTGTGTTACTTCCGGGTAACTTTCATCAAAGCGAAATAAGGTTAAGCCTTCCAAATCATTAGAATCGGCCATAAAGTGATAAAGCCCTCTTCCTTTTAAGGTAACCTGAAATATTCCGTTGTGCTGCTGTATATAATAAGCAGTGTCAGATTTCAAGCGCGGTGATTCATATTCATCGGCGCTGAAAGGCGGAGCGGCAATAGGAAAATTGTTGCGATAGAACTTTACAAACAATTTATTGATGGGATGAAAGCATTGAATGGCGACTTGCGCTGTAGTATCAAACCAGCGATTGAAAAGTATATGTCCGTTGGCAATATCCCGGACAAGAAAATTTTGTTCGCCCAGGTAATCTGTTTTGTTGGCTTCCAAATAGGTGAGGTCATTTCGTTTGCCCACCAAATCTGAAGTGCTGATAGATATTACATATTTCCCGCCGCGGTTCAGTTTCAGGTTAATGGTGCCTACGGCAAATTCTTTTTTATTGCTGGTTGAACTCTGAATATTTAATACTACTGTGTTACTATCCATCACCAATGGTGATTCATAATTTAACGTAACCCGGCAGAAAATTTTTACGTTGGCGGAAAAACTGTCAGCAAGGCTTTTACGCTCAAACAAAAGTTCGCTTTCGTTTATCTTAAAATAGAGCTGCGAAACAGAATCGTTCACATGCAGTAATTTAAATTCAGGGTGCAATGTGTGAAAGTCGTTTTTATAACTATCAACAATATTCTGATTGCTTACTTTAGTAGCCGTGTAACATGACGAAAAAGAAAACATTACCGCAATAACTGCGCCAATAACGAATCTTTGTCTGCCCTTTTTCATGATACTGTAGTACCGCAAATATACACTAAAATCAGGTCCGATAGTAGATTCAGCCCCTATTCTTCCAAGGCTTTATTCACCAATCCGGTAGAAATGCTTTCCAGTGATTTGGTAGTCTTTGCGCCTAATTTTTTAATGTTGTCAATCCTTTTCACAATATTCCCCGGACCTGTGGAAGCCTTTTTCATGGCCTCTTCATAGCTTAATTTAGCAGAATTCATTTTTTTGCCCACGTCCAGGAGGTCTTCCATAAGCCCATGGAATTTGTCATAAAGCTTACCGCTTTCTTCTGCTATTTCAAATACGTTTCGGGCTTGCTTTTCCTGCCGCCAGAGCGATGCAATGGTATAGAGTGTGGCAAGCAGTGTGGTGGGGCTAACAATTACAATTTTCTTATCCCAGGCATAGTTGAATAATTCATTATCCGACTGCAGGGCAATACTGAATGAGGATTCGATAGGCATAAACAGAAGTACAAAATCCAACGTGTTTATATCAATAAGCGACTGGTATTCCCTCCGGCTCAATTCATCAATATGCTTTTTAACCGATACAATGTGCTTTAAAAGAAATTGCTTTTTTTCTTCTTCGGTTGGTGCACTTACAAAAGATTCATACGCATTAAGCGATACTTTCGAATCAATAATAATGTGTTTGTTATTTGGGAGAAACAATACAACATCCGGCTGCAGGCGGTCTCCTTCTGTATTTTTTAAACTGTATTGTAACCGATACATCTTGTCCTTTTCGAGGCCCGATCGCTCCAGGGCTCTTTCAAGGATCATTTCACCCCAGTTGCCCTGTGTTTTGCTGTCGCCTTTTAATGCGCTGGCAAGGTTATTGGCTTGTTCGCTTATTTTTTTATTAAGGTCAACGAGGGTTGTTATCTCGCCTTT
>DATHOL010000504.1:0-2094 GCA_035484895.1 Bacteroidia bacterium
ATCCTTTTACTTTTTGCTTTTAACCTTTCCCTTTCTACTTTATCGGCGCAGTCGGGAGTAAAAACCAAGTCGGTAGCGGTTTTTAAAAACGGCAGCGGTTTTTTTATCAAGAGCGGAAATGTGAAACCCCGCAATGGAAGTTTCCGGATGGATGACACTATTGATGCCGCTTTTGGCACTTTGTGGTTTTCCTCCAATGATAATACCATTAAATCAGTAACCAGTAAAATGGAAATGGTTGAGCATGTTAAATCAGCCGAGGCCGGAAATACCGCTGATTTGCTGAGAGCCAATATTGGCAAAAGAATTAAAGTTTCCGTTAAAGATGAAGAGCCTATAGATGCCATTATTGAAAAGGTGAATGATGACATGGTTATTCTGAAAGAAGCCAATAAATGGGTGCATTACAGAATAGCTTATCTCAATCGGATAGATTTTTTGGAGCAGCCTGTATATAAAGCATCCACAAAGGAAAACACAAGGGTTACACACATCGATTTTAAAGATGATAAGGAAAGCAACCTGAATATGATGTACCTGCAAAAAGGCATCAGTTGGCTACCCACTTATTTGGTAGAATTGGAGCCCGATAATAAAGCGCAGCTAACGCTTACTGCTAATTTAATGAACGATGCCGAAGATTTGGATAATGCCGATGTAAGCCTGGTGGTGGGCGTACCTAATTTTAAATATTCCAATATGCTTTCTCCGCTTACTTCGACACAATCCATTATGGAATTTCTATATGCGCTCAATACCGAATCTACCAAAAATATATCCTTCACGAATGTTATGGTAAACCAATCTATTAGTTACGACAACGAAAAAGCAGAAATGGATATGCCCGATAAAGGACTTGAACCATTCGCCCTGGGTGGCACCGTGCAGGAAGATTTGTTTTTTTACCGGCTCAACAGTATCAGCCTTCAAAAAGGGGGACGGGGCTTTTATACTGTTTTGAAAGAAGAAGTGCCTTTCAGGCATATTTATGAAACAGATTTAAATACTAATTCTGTTGCAAGCGGGTACTACAATACAGGCAACGGCAACAGTTTAGATAATAATGACCAGAGCACAAATAAAGTATATCATTCCATTGAATTGGAAAACACTTCCAAATTACCATGGACAACAGGCAGCGCAATGGTTACTAAATCTATAGAAGGCCATACTGGTCCGTTGAGCCAAGATATGCTAACATACACACCTATGAAGGCTAAAGTATGCGTTAAAATAACAGAGGCACCCGACATACAGGTGAAAGATGCAGAAACAGAAACTTCGCGCGAAGAAAAAAAGAAAATAATTTTAAAAACGGCTTATGATCTTGTTTCAGTAGAAGCAAGCATTACCGTGAAGAACTATAAAAATGAAGATATAGACCTTACTGTAAGGCGCACCGTTAATGGCGACCTGCAATCCTGCTCGGCAGACTGGACAAGCAAAAAAGTAGTGAGCCTGTACCGCAATGCCAATACAATAAGTAATGTAAAATGGGATATTCACATGAAAGCAGGAGAGGAGAAAAAAATTACATACAAATACCAGGTGTATGTGGGCAGGTAAACAAATATCTGTTCAGACCGTCAAATTATTGCTTATCAGCAAAGGGAAATTTGTACTTTAGTCTCTTTGAATAAACGAGAAAATATTTCTATGAATAAACCAGCCCCTATCGCAGGGTTCATTATATTGCTGATATGTTTCAGCGCCTTGCTGAAAGCTCAGAAACAAATTCCCTATGTAAACTCCGCTGATTCTATCAGGTTCGGCATTATGATTACAGACACCGGTGGCTATGCAGCAGCCAGCAAACTATATGAAACCATCTCGGATAATGATACCAATTATGCACTCGCGCTTATAGAGGATGCTATTGCCAAAGAAGCGCTGGAACTGGATAGCGATGCTATTGCCCTTTGCCGCAAAGGGCTTCTGCTGGAAAGCGATTATACCCCCGATTTTTATAATACACTGGCCAATGTATATCTTGATGAAGGCGACTATTCCACTGCCGTTAAATTACTAAAAGATACCGCGCTTCCTGCCTATTCAAATGTTCATAAACTGTATTACACGCTTGGCCTGGCCCAG
>DATHOL010000505.1:0-6503 GCA_035484895.1 Bacteroidia bacterium
GGTATCACCATGGTAGCCGTTTTCAAACGCAATAATCTTTCGCTTCGGCTGGCCAATATTGTGTTGATATTGTATGGCCATTTTCAACGCTACTTCTACCGATGTAGAACCATTATCGGAGTAAAATATTTTACTCTGATTTTTTGGCAAGTGTCCGAGGAGCCTTTCCGCCAATATTACCGCCTGAGCATGTGTAAAGTCTGAAAAGGCAACCTGTTCAAGGGTTTTGGCTTGTTCGTATATCTTTTCTGCAATATAGGAATTGGCATGCCCATGCAAATTAACCCACCAGGAAGAAAAGGCATCGATGTATTTATTCCCGTTTTCATCAATCAGGTAAACGCCATCGCCTTTCACAATATTCAAGGGATATGCAGCCTCTTTTTGATGCGTAAAAGGATGCCAGGTTACTTGCCTGTCGCGTTCGGGGATGTTAGAGAGATTGGAGGTGGGCATAATATGCAAATCTACATTTTAGTGCAGAATGCATTTCATGTGTCTGACAAAATCTTACTGGACCGTAATAGAAACTTCCACGCTCAGGCCCGGGCGAAGCTTTTTATAGTCCGGATTTTTGGTATCCAATACCACTTTAATAGGTATGCGTTGCACCACTTTCACAAAGTTTCCGGTAGCGTTATCAGGAGGAAGCAAAGAGAACAATGCGCCAGTAGCTCCTGCAAAAGAACTTACAGTACCGTTAATTATTTGCCCGTTTAATGCATCAATAGTTACATTGGCTGTTTGACCCGGTTTAATATCGCTCAATTGGGTTTCTTTAAAGTTTGCCTCTACCCAAACACTATCCTCGACCACAGCAAGCAGGGAAGAACCCGCCCCCACTAATTGGCCCAATTGGATAGAACGTTTAGATGCTATTCCACTGGCAGGGGCGGTGATGGTTGCGTATGAAAGTTGCAATTTGGTAAAATTCAAATCAGATTGTTTTACTGCCACAGCCGCTTGTGCTGAAGTGAGATTAGCCAATGAAAGATCATATTGCTTTTGAGCCGATGCATATTTTTTATTGGCAATATCGACCATGTTCGAATCGCTTTCCATGGTAGTTCTGTATTGATCAAATTGTTCCTGGGTTACAGAGCCATCTTTATAGAGGTTTTGGTAACGTTCAAAATCCCTGCGGGCTTTATCGTAGTTAATTTTAGCCGATGTAATTTCATCTTTGCTGGTGGCTAATAATGATTGTACCGATGCCGCACTGGCTTTAGAAACATCTGCATTGGCTTGTGCATCGTTGAGGTTGGCTTCCGCTTGTTGTTCTTTAATTACCAGGTCCTTGTCATCTAATTGAACCAATACCTGCCCTTTAGTAACATGTTCATTATCCTTAAAATTAATAGAGGTAACATAGTCTGAAATCCTTGCTACCACCGGGTCAATATTGCTGGATAGTTGCGCATCATCAGTACTAACAACATTTTTATATTTAAGGTATTCATATACTCCAATAATAATCCCTGCCAGCAATATCAGTCCAAGAATTATAGTGGTAGGGGCTTTCTTTTTTTTAGGTTCTTTTTCTTCAGTACTCATGAGGTAGCGTTTATTTAGTGGTGAATACTCCCGCAGATTTCAACATGGAATAGTATGCAAGGGTAGCATCGGCTTTAGATGAAATAAGATTAATTTTCGCATTCAGCAGGAAACTATCCGCATCCAGCAAGTCGGTTAATAATGCAATATGGTTATCGTATTTTGACTTTACAATTTTGTAATTCTCAATAGCCTGTTCCAATGATTTTTGAGCCACGCCTATCTTGTCAAGCGATTCTTTGTATTGCAGATAATCTTTATTGATATCCATTTTGGCATTATCCGAAAGATCGTCATATTGGGCTTTTGTTTCAGCATATTTGGCGCGGGTTATATCGGTTTTGCTTTTATTGTCATATAATCCGGTAATGCTATATGAAATCCTAAATCCAATATCCCATGTGGGTTGGAATTGATCTAACGGAGGAACAATCCGTGGGTTAGGGCGGAGATAATTATAATCTGCACCAATGGTAAGTTTAGGATATAAACCGCTTTTTGTTTCTTCTATGCCCGATTCTGCCGCTTTGGTTTGCATATCTGCGGCTTTCAAATCATTACGGTTTTGCGTATAATTCTGAAGGTAATAGGGTAGGGGTTGGCTTGATTTACTGGTCAATATAGCATTACTGTCAACCGCTATTGTTATATTTTCAGGAAGACCAAGAAGTGTATTAAGATTGAAATTTAATGTCTGAATCTGGTTTTTAATATCCAGTTCTGTAAGTTGGGCATTTGAATATTGCAATTGGGTGCGCAACAAATCGTTTTGAGTAGCAAGTCCGTGTTTTACAAAATCATTTACTTCATCCACGTGTGCATTAATTTCTTTCATGTTTTCCTGAACCACTTCATAAGCCTGTTGAAGCTTATACAGATTAATGTATTCCATAATAACCATTATAGAAACATTAGCCTTTTGGCTTTCCAGTGAAAATTCAGCGCTTTTTTCAGCGAACTGCATATTCTGAACCGCATATTTCCATTGGAAACCGTTAAAAACGCTCTCACTTAAAGATGCGCCGGCAGAATAATTATTCAGGATAACCGGGAATAATGCAGTAGATGGAATTGGAGGAAACCCGGGAAAGTTGATATATTCAGTAGGGATGTTACTCAGGCGGGAATACCCTGCCGATACATCCAAATCAGGCATAATGCGGTTGTCTAAATCACTTAAGGAGGATTTGCTTTCGCTTAGCCGTGCATTGGAATACTGCACCTGCTTACTATGCTGTAGCCCCATGCTTATAGCGCTGTCCAACGAAAGGATTTGGTGCTTTAAGCTATCGGCGGCAGTAGCTTTTAAGGAGCATAGTGAAAATACAAAACCCAGAAATAGAAGGGGGGAGATTCTAATTGCGGTGTTGATTTGTTTTATCTTTCTTTTTGCGTTTAACGGGGTATTGTTTAACGCCTCTTCAATTGTCATATTTTCCATGAGACGCGGCAAAGGTAAAAAAACTTTACCGACCATTTAAGTTTTCTATTAGAGAGGGCAGTGGAGTTGATGTAAACTGCCTGATAATGTTCAAGAATAGTAGCTGATAAAAAATGTGATTTTTTATTTTATCACCTCTACTTTCTTTGTAAAAGTGCTTCCGTCTCCGGTTTGAAGTTTTAGAAAGTAAATCCCATTAGTTAGGGCACCAACCGGAATTTCAAAGGTGGAAGTATTGTCAGCAATTGTTGAAGTCCAAACTTGCTGGCCTGTAATAGTGTAAAGTTGGCAAAGGGATTCTTTAGTATTGGGAGAAAGGGTTACGAAGAGGTTGTTGGAGGCGGGGTTGGGGTAAACACTTATTGCCAAAGCATCCGTCACAACATCATTTGCAGTGATTATGTTATTGCAACTATCGCATAAAATTTATCAAAAACATTAGGAACACCCCCAATACTATCGTCTCCAAATCCATAATAGCCCGAATCTGCAATTGCAAATGCTGCACCTTGAACTTTTGAAACACCTGGTATGTTTGTTTCATGTACCCATATATCTGATACAGTATTATATTTCCAAAATTCATTATAGCTACTTCCCCCAAAGTATCGAGTAGAATCTGCACTACCTACATAAATATTATTACAAATAACAAACCCACTGCCACCTACTAAAGGATTAAATGCATCACTTTTCTGCGTCCATATATTGCTTCCTGTGTCGTATTCCCAGATATCTTTATACCCTTTAAACGTACTATCCTGTCCAAAGCAAACATAGCCCTTGCCATTCACTGCGAATCCACAATCTCCATCTCTGGCTATACCGCCAAAATCTGCAATCCTTGTCCACGTATTTGATGCTGTATCGTATGCGTAAAAATCTTTATAAAAATTGTGTGTTTCATCAGCTCCTGTCCCTACATAGCCCTTTCCTCCAATAGCAAAAGCTGTAGCATAGGTACGAGCACCTCCCGGGAAATTGGCTTTCTGTGTCCAATTATTTGTTATAGTATTATATTCCCAACATTCCGTAACACATGCTCCGTTATTTTTCACAGAGCCTGTAACCAAATATGCCTTAGTGCCAATTACAAAATTAGCTGGAGCCACCCTTGCACTGCCAGGGAATGAAGCCATTTGCATCCATGAATTGTTGGATGGGTCAAATCGCCATAGTTTATCCGATAATTTGGCAAAATCATACTCGTCATTACCTAAACCAGTGTATCCGAAGTTCCCAATAGAGAATCCCGGAATTCCTTGAACCATTGCAGTATCAGGCAGGGTGTCTTTTGAAGTCCACGTACCTTGGGAGAACGCAGCGAACGAAGAGTTGAGAACAAAGAAAGTGATGAGTAGTTTTTTCATCTATTTTAATCTTCTGCAAAAATATCAAAAAATCAGAATGATAAGCAAAAGCTTGTCAGCTTCCCAAAGGTCAATGGACATCTTACCAAATTTTTCGCAACATGCCGCCCCGAAGGGGCTTCAATTCATTTCGGTGCTTTTGTACCCGGGGCTTCACCCCGGGCTACAAAGATTGCGTCCCGACGGGACGTAAATATCACTATACCGCTATAGTACTGTATCCCACGCAAAGCCCCGTGGGGGCGATATATTGGTAGCCCAGGGTGATAACCCTGGGTAGATGAACCACACAAGGGATTTAAGCCCCATCGGGGCTACATATTTCACCTATACTGCACCATTATTTTGGAAAGAGGTCTAATAACCTTACTTGACACTAATTCGGTACCACTATTTAGTGTCTTTGCTACTTTTCAGTTTTGTATTTTCTGGTCAGTTTTAAATTTGAGTAATCTGTGGCATATTATGTAGTTGTCATCTTAACCAAAGTCATTGACTGGTTTTGCGGAGCATTTGCAACACACAGTTTTATGTCACACTTTTCAAAATTTTACGTCACAACGCAACAAGCTGACTACCTGTATTAAAACCTAAATGTCACAGGTTTGAAAACCGTGCAAAAGTGTGACATATAAAATTCCAACGGTAACCAAAGGCAAAGGTTTATTTCGTAAACCATTACGTAAGCCTTATCTATTCTACGTTTCAGCCATCCTAACTGACAAGCTTCACCTTTTTCTATTACCTCAACTTTGCGACTTATTGCATCTTTTTGCGACCAATTAATGCGACCTACGAATTGAAATGATATTTGCAAAACAGAAACTTATTAACACTTGAATGACCATGAAAAACACATTAATATATAAACATAAAACAAGTTTTGGAACGGTATTTTTAAAGAGCCGTAAAAATGGATTAAACCCCGAAAGCCTTTATTTGGAAATTTATTTAAAAACAACTAAAAAAAGAAAATTGGAATTCTTAGGGCTTCATTTTATCGGCAATCCAATACTGGACGGAAAAACTAAACAGGATGGAATCGGTAAATGCATTAACTATGTTTTTACCGAAAAGAAAACTATTGATTCGACCTTTACCGATTTTTGTATAGAGCAAACCGCAAAAATTGATAAGATCCAAAGCCGGAATGCTCCCTTGCGGGCAATAAAGAAGTTACATACTTACTCTAAATCTGATGTTATTAACTTCAACCAGGTTAATGAAGTTTTTTTAATTGGATTTAGGGAATGGCTTTTAAACAAAGCACTGAGCGACACTAATAAAAAGCCTATCTCAAAAGGTACCGCCGACCTTTACCTATGTATGATAATGAGCTTTGCCAATAGGGCGCAAAGGAAAGGATTCATACCCTTAACAGCTTATTCTGCCACTGATATACCAGCGATAGGACAAGTAGTAAAAGTGCCTATTACCTTAACAGAAGCTGAAATGGTAAAACTACAAAGTACACCTTACAAAAGACAAGAAATATGTAAAGCACTTATGTTTCAATTTTCTTGCGGTCAGCGTTGGGGTGACATCAGGGATATGACCTGGGAACAAATCATATTGGAAGATGGGCAATACATGATTGTATTGAAGCAGGAAAAAACAGATACCATATTACCCTCCTTTATTAGCAAGGATTTAATGAATTGGGTTGGACAGGGAAAAGAACGCAAGGGCAGGATATTTACTGCGTTGCCTATTGGCGCTGGTACAATTCTAACGCATATGAATAATTGGTGCAATGCCGCCGGAATAACTAAAAGGGTTGGTACACATACCATGCGCCGGACTTGCGCCACCATACTCTACAAAAAAGGCGTTGAACTACTTACTATTAGTAAGATACTTGGGCATAGCACTACTGATATAACAAGGCGTTATATAGGCATAGATGAAAAGGATATAAAGAAAGGATTAGACAAATTAAAAGAGGTAACGAATCGTTTTACATTTAATGCCGCTGCCTAAGTCCATTTATCAAAATAAAAAGGCTCGGAAAAGTCCGTGCCTTTTGCTTAAACCCTAACTGTCTTTCCTTTCCTCCTTTCTTGCCGCGTCTTTACCCCTGTAATAGCCTAACAAGTAAAATAATCCAATAGGAATTATTACAATAATTAACCAACCCA
>DATHOL010000506.1:0-3217 GCA_035484895.1 Bacteroidia bacterium
CACTGAATCCTCTCCAATATCAGGTAATATAGAGGTTACCTGTGTAAAAGAGTTAGTAGTATAATCATATTCCAAAAACCAGAAAGGTGAACGGAATTGGTCAGCATTGCTTGTGTTTACAGGAGAAACGGCCAATAAGATATGTCCGTTAACCATCATAGCGCCCGCAGCATCAATTTGCGCGACAGGAGTTCCGCTGATAGTTGGAAAAGAAGCTGCTTGAGTCCAGCTTCCCGGGCTGGTATTTCCGGAAGGTGTATAAATAGCATTCTTCCCGCTTGCACTAAAAAATATAGCTTTACCATTAGGCAGCATAAAAGCAGGGCCTGCTTCTTCGCCATAAGGGTCATAAATGTTTACAGGCACAGTAGCATCTGCAACCCATGTGTTGGTGGCAGGGATATACCTGCAGGAATTCTGCGAATAAATTCCAATGAACAAAATACTTCCGTCAGGGAGTTTGAGCCAGGCTGCTTCATCGTGGTCCTGGGGAGCTTGAGGAGCAGTAGTCCAATTGTTTGTGCTGTTTGTATAAAACAAGTCATCGTAACCAAAATGACTGCCTGCTTGCAATCCGACAAGCACAACTCCTGTTGCGAGAATTTCGGAATTGCCATCATAAATATTCTGGCCTCCCGTTACCGCATTCGTGTTTGTCCAGGTATTAGCTACCGGATCGTATACTTCGCCACGGGTAGCCCCTGCGCCATATTCGCCTCCTGCTGCAAAAACCTTCCCGTTGGGAAGTACTTGCGTAGCAAAAAACAGGCGATCATAATTCATTGGAGCAATAGATGTCCAAGTTCCGTTAACATAGCTTCCTGTATTATCAGGGGTAAGCCTGTTCCAACCCGTACCGTTTCCCGTGCCAGCATCATCTTTACTTATTACCGTTCCATCAGTTAAAAGCAGCATAACACCGTTGCTATTATTAGGCGCTAAATTGCGAATAGCTGTCCATGTACCTATTTGTGCATACATATTGCTTCCTGCAAGCAGGGTCATAAAGGCAAAGCTTAAGAGTGCAAAAGAATTTTTTCTCATGTTGTTTGTGTTAATTGCCCTAACTACTTAAAGGGCAGAGGTATTTTTTGTTCGTTTAATCAAATTAAAGCTATCGTTATTTTGTTCATTATGGCTTGCCGGTATCTCAAGCACCCTTTAGTGTCAGAGGTTCATAATGATTGGGCGCAAAGTAAATAAATAATCCTATACTTAATAAAATACCACTTGCATTTTTTTGAATTAGTTATACACGCATTAACCCTTAAAGGTTTCATCTTTCCCTTATCTCAATATTTTCAAGCCTTGTGGAGTTTATATACATCTATCGCTATCAACTATTAAATGATAAATATCAGTAAAATGGTTTTCAATGCCTTGGATGCGACGTTCTGTTTTCAGCATTAATTTATACATTTGAAGTTTATTACGTTAAACTATGAATTACAATAAGGCAAATATTCATATCCCGCCTATTGACAGCCCTTTTTTTAAAGAATGGATGTCCTTGCAAAAAGGGATTCCTGAGAATTGGGTAACGTGGGCCAATGAATTGCATGATAAAGGCTATGCCGTTCTAAAAAATGTGATTGACACGAAGCTTATCGATAAAACAATAGCCTCTATTAAGCATTTATACCCTGATAATGCCGGGGAAGAACCGGCAAGGCAACTGGACCTTTGGAGCAGCAATGAAAATGTAAAAACCATTGCTGTACAGCAAGACATTTTAAATTTTCTTGCTTTTATTTATGAGCGTAAGCCTTTGCCTTTTCAAACGCTTAACTTTAAGTTCGGCACACAGCAATGTCTTCATTCCGATTTAATTCATTTTAGCTGCATACCAAAAAAATATATGTGTGGCATTTGGGTGGCTTTTGAAGATTTAGATTCGGAAAATGGTCCGCTGCAGTATTGTGAAGGCTCGCATAAACTACCCATTTATGATTACAGCGATTTAAATATCCCCTTTTCAAAACGCGATTACGAATACTATCCTTTATATGAAGACTTCATAAAACAATTGGTAAAGGCCAATGGGCTTACTGTATCAGAACTGCACATTAAAAAAGGAGATGCCATGATTTGGTCGGCAAACCTGTTACACGGGGGCAAAGAGATAGTGGGCAAAGGACGAACCCGCTGGTCGCAGGTAACCCATGTTTACTTTGATGATTGTATTTACTACACTCCTATGTGGTCTGATAACTATGCAGGAAAACTATATATAAGGCACAGCATGAGCAATATTGCCACAGGCGAAAAAATAGTAAATAAAATAGAGGGGAAGGAAGTCGGGCTTTTGCGGGGTGATGATGAAAGATATTGGGTGATTGGTTCAGGTTTCAGGCCAAGTCTTTTAAATGTATTGAAACAGTCTTTCGGGAAATAAACAGCGCTGAAAATATTTACCGTATAACATCGAGCCGCCGCCAAATAGCAGCACTATTCTCAATTTGAACTTCCAGCATATATATTCCGGAGTTTAACCCATTCAATGGTATATTTATCTGGCTAAGATAGCTTTCCTTAGTAGTTTGCCAAATTATTTGCCCAGCTATGTTATACAGCGCTATGCTACATGAGCTATATGAATTTGAAAAATATACGGTGGCTTCTGTTCTGGCAGGATTAGGATAAACCGATATGTTGGGCTCATCACTTAAAGTTGGAATACTACTATCGGTAAACTCAATTTCCCTTACCCTGTTGTTCCATATATCTGCAATATATAAATCCCCTTCGTGGTCGAATGCTAATCCGGGTGGGTAATCTAACTCAGCCATAGAGGCCGGCCCGCCATCACCATAAAAACCCGCTTGTCCATTTCCTGCCAGTGTATTTATTATTCCCGTTTTTACGTTTACCCATCGCACACGGTTATCGCTGCCATCGGCTATGTAAAAATTCCCGGCTTTATCTAACGCAACCCTGTAAGGTGAATTCAATGCCGCAGCCGTAGCAGCAGCCCCATCACCGGCAAAGCCGGGATTTCCATTACCGGCAATGGTGGTAATTATACCTGTTGAGGCCTCAACCTTCCTTATTCTGTTATTTAACCAATCTGCAACAAACATATTTCCGGAGTCATCCAGCGCTACACATTTAGGCCCATGTATTTCGGCAGCCGTTGCAAGCCCGCTGTCACCGGAAAACCCGCCCACACCGGTTCCAATTACAGTAGAGATTATTCCTGTCGATAAAACAATTTTTC